>CAYUKP010000009.1:5430-22602 GCA_964445335.1 uncultured Verrucomicrobiales bacterium | reverse complement strand
TTAAATGAGGAAAATAGAGTTCAAGAACTTCTGAGAATGGCAAAGAAGCTGGATGTTTCCTGTCGTGAACAGTTACGTTATATTATCGAGCAAAATATCAAATACTCTCAGCAACTCGACCTTACGCCTCCTTATTATAGGCTTGCATTACTTTGTTTGTTTAAGGTGATGGAGGTAGAGGATACAGTCTTATTTTATAAAGCGAAGTTTGAAGTAGATTTTGACACAGGGTTTCTCGCATGCCCAGAAATGGTTGTTGGTAAAGACAAGCAAGAGACTCTTGAGTTTTTAAAAGTAAATCACCACACTAAAATATTGGATTACCTAGGAGGTCTTGATTATTCCGTTTTAAAGACCTATCAAGATCTTTGTGTGGTAGCTGACAACGCTATAAAAAACCTTTAGTATTCTACCCAGTCATTAGGTGATGGTAAGAGTGGTCAGAAATAATTCGGATTATTTGGTCATGTTTTTTAGGAAGGTCTCAGCGGATAATTGAGTTCCTGGTGTTTGAAGATATCCTGGTCCGATGTAGAGGTTTGAGCCTTGTCTTATTTCAAAGTGTAAGTGCGCTAGGTATTGCCCTGAAGCCGAACCGACCTTGCCTATAATTTCGCCTTTTTTTACGAATTGCCCTACAGAGATGTGAGATTCTGCTAAGTGTGCGTAAAGGGATTGGATGATACGGTTTTGGCCATTTGTCTGGTCACGGTGCCCGACAATGATAACCTGTCCCCAACCGAGAGAGGGTTCACCACTGTAGAGCACGAGGCCGTCTGCAATGGAGTAAACTGAATCTCCAAAGTCACTATTTCCTCCCCCGATCCCGTTGAGATCCTCTCCTGAGTGATAGCCTCGGCGGTGATGGTTTAAGGTCCAAAACTTTTGTGCATTGTAAGTGAAAGCGCCCTCATTTGTTCCCATAGGAAAGGTGTAGGATGTTGCAGGAGGTATGAGGGCGATTTCCTGTGGAGAAAGTTTAACAAATCGCGGATCAAAAAAAGAGAGGGAGTCGGCTGATGGAGAGGCTTGTAAAGGCGTAGATGAAGTATCGATAGAATGATGTGTGCTTACAACGAGTCCTAGGCATGTTAGGAGTGTGCAACCTATGAGTATCGTTCTATATAGCATATGTCATGAGGGGCGCAAAGGGAGGACTAGAAGTCCAAGAAAACCTCTGCTCTACGGTTGACACTACGCCCTATAGCAGAGTCGTTATCAAGAACTGGCTTAGACTCACCATATGCTGAAACCTTGATTTGATCAGGGTTGACTTGTTGTCCGACTAAGTAAGATTCAACTTCGCGTGCGCGTTTCAGAGAGAGAGACAGGTTATCTTTGTCAGACCCTATTGCATCTGTATGACCATTCAGGGTGATTACCTTGGTTTGGTCATAAGCCAAAATCTTTGCGACAATAGTTAACTGTCGCTTGGCACGTTTATTCAATGAGGTCTTATTACTATCAAAGTAAATAACCAAGTTATCTCCTCCTTCTGGGGTTTCAACGAGAGGTGTATAATAGGCATCACTTTCACCCGCATCATTTATGAGTCCAGTGAGAAGTTTGTTAAGGTTGATCTCGACGACTTGCCATGTGTTTTGAGACTCAACCTTACGCATTGTTAACCCAAACTGCCCTTTTTCGGTAGAGTCTGACGTGACAAGGTTCACCATATAACCAACGACACCTTTGCGCTTAAACAAAGACCTGAGAGCCTTTTCCGTTGGAAGCGAGTATTTTTCTTCTTCAAATATGGTACAAAGCGAAGTGACTCTGGCTCCAGAAACACTGAGAGGGTCTACAAGGGACATTGCCGTGGAGTAATCTTGCTGAATGAGAGCTTCGATAAACTGCCTTGCCTCGTTTAGGGAGTGTGAGTCGTCATTTGGGGCAAGGGTGGTATGTGTGATACGTCCTTCTTCCAAGAGTTGAATGCCAGATATGTTCCAATGAGATTTCTTTGAAGCTTTGAGGTCTAAAACAATTTCTCTACCAGCTCCTTTTTCTCTTAATGACCAGCGACTGTGGCGATTGATGTCGAGTTCGCCTATTTCGCTGATTTCAAATTCAGTGTTTTGGTATGGTGCTAAGGCTTTAAGTAAGCTTTGAGAAGGAGGAGATGGCAGGGCTTGACTCAAGAGAGATTCTAACAATTTGGTGTCACCACTACGGAGTGTGCTATGAAAGTAGGTGATAAGAGCGGTTGGTGACTGAAATGAGAGCCCCTGTGTTAGAGAAGGTTTATTTCCTACTTGAGATGTTTGGAGGGACTGATGGAGAGTTTCTGGTTGTGACGAACTTTCCCCCTGAGATGATATGTGGAGACTTCGAGGGGCGGATAGAAAGAAGTAAGCTAGAGCTAAAATACATGCAACGATTATAGCGGCAATGATGGGGTAGACTACGCCTGACTTCTGGTCTTTCATGGAGGGGAGAAGTGTTTTTTAAGAATTACATTCTGCGATCAATGATAGCCTTGCTCTTCAAGGTCTTAATCCATTTGTCATACTTCGCCTGATACTTTGCGGCCTCTACCTCTTGTTTCATTTTATCCTTGATTTCGGATAGAGGGGGGGCAGGGCCATAGACTTTGTTCGTTACTTTAACGATGGTAAAGCCTCTAGGGTCTTTGTAAGGACCGTTGATGGCTCCCAATTCGGATTCGAATAAAAGCTCAGCAAAGGTTGGTTGCAGATCTGTTCGAAGCATTTCAGGCCATTGCCCTGCTTCATCGGAATACGCATCAGCTGAATGCTTAGTGGCAATAGTGCCAAAATCTGCCCCATCCTTTAGAGCTGCTACTAGGTTTTCCGCAAGAGAGAGTTGGGTTTCAGGGGTGCTTTCTGGGTCATCTGTAGCGGCTGGGATAAAGATTTTCGAAAAGGTAATCTTGTCCTGAGTGCGGTCTCGAAAGTCGTTTTTACGTTTGCGGTATTGGGCTTCGATTTCTGCTGGCACAGGAGGAGTCAGGTCTTTTTTAAACTGCTCAGACTTTAAGGCTTGAACCAAAATGTTTTCCTTTTGAGTTTCTTTGAAGCTACGCATGGTTGTTCCAGATTCTTTTAGACTCTTTCTGAATTCAGCTTCTTTGCCGTCAAAGAGGTCGTTAATGATGCGCGTTACTTCTTGGTCTACTACATAATCTGGGATGGAGGCTCCTCTTTCTTCTAGCTCACTGAGAATGATTTTATTATCGATGAGCTGGTTTAGGGCTTTTTCCTGTGCCTTTTTAAATTCACGTTCTGCGATCTCTCCACCTCTTGGGTATTTTGCCTTTAGCATAGTGACTGTTCTAGCTAAGATTCCTCGAACTTCTTTTTTGGTAATAACCTTACCATTGACTGTGGCCGCTACTCCTGTGATTTCAATTTGGCGAGAAAATCCATAGGATATAAGAAGGAGACTAACGATCAGAGTTAAAAACTTTGGCATCATATCAGGTGAGTTTATTAGATTGTAGGAACAATCTGTGAATTGTACCTACATCATAGACAGCGTAGCAAAAGAAGTTTTTTATCAAGAAAGGTAAATTGTAGGATCTTTCACTTGAGCGATTGCAAAGGCTTCTTTACGTTCGACACATGTGCCGCATACGCCACAATGTGTTTCACCGCCCTTGTAGCACGACCATGTTTGCGAGAAGTCTACGTTTAATTCATCGCCTATGGAGGCAATGTCCTCTTTACGAATATCGACGAAAGGACGTAGAAGCTGAATGTTGGCGTAGGTACCTGAGGCTATAGAGTCTCCAATAGCGGAGAGAAAGTCTTCTCGGCAATCAGGGTAGATGGCGTGATCTCCTGAGTGGGCTGCAATAGCTACACCTTGGGCGCCTCGACTTTCTGCCAGACCCGCGGCGATAGAGAGCATGATTCCATTACGAAAGGGGACTACCGTTTTGATCATATTGGCATCTTCATAATGCCCCTCTGGAATTTCCCCTCCTGACTTTAATAAATCGGATTGAAAATATTCCCCCATAAACCCTAAGGGGATGGTGAGGTGCTCTATACCAAGTGCCTGAGAGTGGTGTGCCGCAAAGGGGATTTCTCGATGATTATGCTTAGAGCCGTAATCAAAGCTCAGAGTCGCTACCACCTCGTGCTCTGCATGCATCTTGTAGAGAAGAACCGTCGAATCCATCCCTCCACTGAGTAAAACAACAACCTTCATAACTGTCTGCCCTTTATAAGTGTGCTGAGCCTGTTTCTAAAGGCGTGTTTTCTGCGCCTTGGGGATAAACAGCTTGTGCGGTTAGGCTGATCCCTCCGCGTGGAGAAAAGTCGCCTCGAACCATCATCTTCTTAGGGCTGACCGCAGATGAGAGGTCTTCTAGGATGCGGTTGACGATTTCTTCGTTAAACGATGGATGATTTCGGTAGGAGGAAAGGTAGAATTTTAGAGACTTTGTTTCTACACACTTTTCGTTGGGTTGGTATTGAATGCGAATGCGAGCGGTGTCAGGTTGTCCAGTTACAGGGCAAAGGGAACAAAACTCGGGGAAGTCGAGCAAAACCCAATAGTCGTTCTGAGGGGTGCGATTAGGGAAGGTTTCAAGGGTCGCATCTGCTGGAGACTTTGGCCATTTCGCTTCTGCGTTTCCGAGTAAAGTGATTGTTTTTTCTTTCATACAGTATTAGAAGGTACTATTTTTTAAATGTTCGGTCGGAGGGTGGACTAGTCCAGCAGAAAGAACAAGTTTTCCTGCTTCTTCTAGAGAGAGTGGACTATGAATGACTTTGTCATTATCTACTACCAGAACAAACCCAGTCGCTGGGTTTGGGCTGGTAGGGACAAAGATGGTAGTGACATCTTTCTGAGTCGTTTCGTCAAAGTATGACCCCGTGACAAATCCAAGAAGCCGGCAACCAGGACTAGGGTATTCGACATAGGCGACACTTTTAAATTTTTGATTTCCTCCGAGATTGCTAATGGAGCTGACGAATTGTTTCAATGAGCTGTAGAGTAATTTGATACCAGGAAGTTGTAATAGTAGGCGGTCACAAACGTTGTAGCAGAAGCTTCCTATGGTACTTTTGATGAGCAAACCTAGGACAAAGGCACAGATGAGGGGCAGAGATACGAGAACCGCAGGGTGAGAGAGCAGATGCGCTAGATATAGGATAGTATCGTCTGATACGAATTTGATGAGGGGGGCGGAGTCTGTGAGACCCTTGCTCAACAAAGTCCCTATATGAGAAAGTGCCTTCAGACAGTAAATGATTACAAAAAGCACTCCTCCAATGGGCGTGATCGCTCTTAAACCTTCGTAGATGGTGTGGGTAAAAAATCTGCCTCCTCCTTTGTTGAGTGACGGTGTGTTCTGCTGGCTGTCTTGACGCTCCATGGGATTGAGGCGTAGACTGTAGGGTGAGTGTAGGTTAGTACCCAGAAAAAATTTTTGGTTTATCTCAGATGACGTTTATGAGATTGTATTGGTTTCATTTTCATCTGAGGGGAGCATGTTTTTGACAACATTATCATAGTTGAATTCCGTGTTAGGGTCGACGACTAAGCCAAGTTGGTGACATAGTTTTTCGTGGTTTATTACTTCATCGCCTTCTAACTCAGCAAGCTCACAATACCAACTGAATATGAGTTCAGTTTCGGTAGGGTTAAAGATGTAATTTTCAAAGGCCTCTTTCAAGATGGGCTGGTTTTCCGCTATTAGAGAGCCTTCTGAGAGCCTCTTTGCAAAGTCTACAATGAAGTCTAAGAAGTTATTTGTTTTGCCAAAAGGTCGGCTTCCTTGCTTGATTGTTTCTCGTGCTGATCGCAAGCCTTTGCCAATACAGGTAAAGAGGTCTTTGTCGAATTCATCAAAATTTATCTGAGAACAGAATGAGTAAACGATGTTTGCAAACGATCCTTGCGATAAAATTTGAGATCTGTAGTCCTTACCTTTTTCAATAATCAGAGTCCCATTTGTAATGTAGAATACGAAATGCTTCAGATCATTATGAAATATGGGATGTAGCTCGGCTATGGTCATGGATTTTTAGAGGAGTTACGTATTCTGTTTTTTCGTAAAAAAGAAAAGATCAAAAAATGTGATTTTTTAAGTAACACTTCCAAATGTTGAGACATCTATATGTAAGAACATTGATTCATCATGGAAAAATTAATTAACGGAAAAGTCTACAATACAGAAAATCTAGTCAGGGTTTCATTTTGGGAGTGTCAGAAGGAAGGGGTGAAAGAAACGCTGTTTTTTTCAAACGAAAACGTTTACTTGCTCCATTGTGAAGGCGCTTCAGCTGGATATACTAATAGCTATGGCTCTAAGACGTTTAATTGTGAAGATCTGATGATTTTAGATGAAGAAGATGTGTTTGGTTGGCTTAATGTTCATGATGTAGAAACTCTAAATGAACTAATGTCTGATCTCCAAATGGTGACAAATGTTTAAGAATTTAATTTATGTCTAAGCCTTCGTCTAAACTCTTTAAATAGGGTTTCAGATGTGAGAACTTAGAAAGGTTTGGATCTTTTTCTAAGACAATTTCCGCATTATATCTCGCTTCATAAATCAATTTTTGATCTGTAAAAAATTCGATATATTTAAATTTTTTCAAACCGCTTTGAGAGGTTCCTAAAACTTCTCCTGGACCTCTCATGGTGAGATCAGCTTCTGCTAGAGCAAATCCGTCACTTGTTTTGGCTAGAATGCTCAGTTTTTCTAGAGACTGTTTATCTTTCGCATTAGAAATAAGGACACAATAACTCTTGTGTTGCCCTCTTCCCACACGTCCCCTAAGCTGGTGGAGTTGCGCTAGCCCGAAGCGCTCAGCATCATAGATAAGCATGATGTTGGCATTAGGAACATCGACTCCGACTTCAATTACGGTTGTAGAGACCAACGCCGCAGATTCACCTGAATGAAATCTCTGCATGATGGCATCTTTTTCTTCACCTTTGAGCTTACCATGTAAGAGTTCTACTTGATAAGGTTTGAGTCGTTTGGCCCATTTTTCATGTTCTGTAATGACAGACCCGGCCTTGAGATTTTCGCTTTCTTCGACTAAGGGATAGACGAGGTATGCTTGCCTCCCCTCAGAGATGTGGTCTTTGAGAAACTTGGTGACTTCAGATACTTTGGGTTTGCATCGTACGGCCGAAACAATTTTTTGCCTTCCTGGCGGTAATTCGTCAATGAGGGAGACATCCAAATCCCCATAGATAGATAGTGTCAAAGTGCGCGGGATCGGAGTGGCGGTCATGACTAGAACATCTGGCGCGATAGAGGATTGTTGGATGAGCTTGCGCCGCTGTTCTACTCCAAATCTGTGTTGCTCATCTATAATCACTAAGCTGAGCTTATCAAACTTCACCTTATCATAGAGAAGGGCATGTGTTCCTATAATAATCTGAGCGTCTTCCGAAGTCGCATCATAATATGAAAGTTCATCTCTAGAGCCTGTCTTTAAGCGAATTCTAACACCTAAGGGAGCTAACCATTTTTTGACGGTTAGGTAATGTTGCTCTGCCAAGATTTGGGTGGGAGCCATCAGGGCAGTTTGATATCCTGAGTCTACAGCCAAAAGCATGGCGCAGATTGCAACGAAGGTTTTGCCGCTTCCCACGTCTCCTTGGAGGAGTCGGTGCATGGGTTGAGGTGATCTGAGGTCTTTAATTACTTCTTTGATACTCCGCTTTTGAGCGTTTGTTAGGTCAAAGGGTAAGGTGTGATAGAACTCTTTGAGTAATTTTGTGCGAGAGCCTTGTGAGATTCCTGCGTTTTGTTTGATCTTCTTTTTCTCCCAGAGGACATTGAGCTGGAGGAGGAAGAATTCTTCGAGAGCAAAGCTTCTTCTTGCGGTTTCTGCTTCGGCGACCTCTTGTGGAAAGTGCACCGTATGGAGCAGGTTTGCACGCGATATGGGGTAGTCAGGAATGAGGAAGTCGCGGGGAGAAAGGTCGGGGAGTTTGCAACAAATTTCCCAAAAGATTTCGCGGAGGCGGCGTTGAGAGATGCCTTTGATGTTCTTATAAATCGGGACAATGCGATCGATGTGGATGCTGTTTTCCCCGTCTTCTTGGATGACTTCGAATTCGGGATGGTCGATAACGAAGCCCGAGCGGCTTTCTTTGATGCGCCCATAGAGAATGACTTTCATTCCTACTGCGATCATGTTGCCAATGTATGGCATATTAAACCATCTCAACCCAATGCGACCACCTAGAGATAACTCTTGGCCCTGGATGACGAATACCGCTTCGATAAATTTATTCGGTCTGCCGTGTTGCCGTTGTCTAAAGTCTGTAATAATTCCCTTGAGGCACATATCTCGTCCTTCTTCTAGGAGAGGACGTTGATCGAAGGATCTTCGGTCTTCATAACGTTTAGGAAGGTAGTCGAGTAGGGCTTGTGATGAGGGGAGTCCTGCCTCTTGAAGGCTTTCTTGCTCTTTTTTACTGAGCAATAGCCCTTCGAATGGTGAGTCCATAGAGTAATGCCTTTAGAGGAGCTCTATATGCTAGAGCGCACATGCTGGATTGTTAATTGTAGCGAAACGCGTCCACGAAAGACATTCTTATCTACCGTGTAACAAATATCCCATGGTTGTGGAGGTAGGTCGAGAGCCGCTCCTCCGAAGAACATTGCTTCCTGTTGCACTCCCGCTTGCGCGAGATAGAGTTTCATGTGCTTGTTTTTCAACTCCCTTGGTGGGCGACTATGTGTCACCATTCGTGTCATAAACACAGGTTGAGGGTTTTCTGGGCCGAAGGGTTTTAGCTTTTCGTAGGATTCGAGAAACTGAAAGGAGAGTTCGTCAAACCCAACTTCTGCGTCGATTTCAAGCTTGGGGTTTCGTTGCTCTTGGGTCGTATGTTCGGAGAAGTATTTATTGAGGGCGTCTTGAAAGTTTTCTAATTCCTCTTCCTTTAGAGAAATTCCTGCGGCAGCATGGTGGCCACCACCAGCTAACAAGTACTCTCTTCCGGCTTCTATGGCGTCTACTAGGGAGAGTCCGTTTATACTTCGGCCACTGCCTTTGCCTTCGCCATTTTCATTAAAGGCGATGACAAACGTTGGTTTGAAAAAACGTCTCATCAAGCGTGCTGCCACAATGCCAACTACTCCAGGGTGCCATCCACGCTTACCAATAATGAGACAGTGGTGTTTCTCCAACCCATTGTTTATCACCATATCCGTTGCTTCTTTTTGGATCGCTTTTTCGTAACTTTGGCGTTCCATATTATAGCGATTGAGGCGAGCTACCAAATAATCTGCGGAGGTTGGGCAGGTGGTGAGCAACATTTCTAGGGCTTCAATAGGCGCATCCATTCTCCCGGCTGCATTGATTCGAGGCCCAATGCGATAGCCTATGTCACCAGACTCTGGGTTGTCACCGACCCCGGCGACTTCCTTGAGTGCGATCAAGCCTAACTTATCTGTTGTACCTAGCACCTTGAGGCCATGTTTGACCAAGATTCGGTTTTCCTCCACTAAGGGGACAATGTCGGCGACCGTAGCAATGGCGACTAGGTCTAAGAGGTCTTTTAATTCGACATCGGGGAGGCGTCTCGTCTTCAGAAGGGCATGGCAGACCTTGAATACTACTCCAGCGGCGCAAAGGTAGGAAAAGTCTCCAGAAGCGTTTGGCGTAAAGCATGCCTTGGGGTTAACAATCGAATAGCACGCAGGGCGCACAGGAGTATTGGGTTCGTGGTGATCCAATACGATGACATCGACGCCTTTATGGGAGATATTTGCGATTTCCTCGACAGACGAAGTTCCACAATCCATTGCGATGAGGAGTTGGGTGTCTGGGTTTTCGGAGAAGCATCGTTCAACTGCGAGCTGAGTTAATCCATAACCTTCAGCTCCCCTCACAGGGATGACAAGTCGAGCAGTCACGCCATAAGCCGAGAGCATGCGACTCATCAGGGTTAATGAGGTGATCCCATCTACATCATAGTCCCCAAATAAGGTGATGACTTCTCCATTATCAATAGCCTTAAAGATACGCTCCACTGTCTCATGCATTTCGCCGATGAGAAAGGGATCTGATAAGTTTTTAAGTTTGGGGTTTAAGAAGTCCGTTAAGCTCTCCTCGGTCCAATCGTTACGAAGCAATAATAAATGCTTCACAATCCTTGGGAGATATCCAAAGGAGTTTGGGAAATGCGTGCCCTTAGGGGTCTTGGCAAGCCATTGGGGAGAAACCATTCCGAAAAGTTACCTTTCGCTAAAGGTTCTGCAAGAATTTTTTAAAGTGATAGGGGGCTAGGAAGCATAAAATTACTATATTCCAAAAGAAAGACAACTTTCTCACCGAGCGCTACTCAGCTTGACATCAGAGGAATCACAATTACGGTATCTGAGATATGAAGAAGGCTGTTTATGCGGGAAGTTTTGATCCTCCGACTAACGGGCACCTCTGGATGATTCAGAGAGGATTAGAAATCTTTGATACCCTTATCGTAGCGATTGGGCAAAACCCCTCCAAAAGCTACACCTTTTCGATAGAAGATCGCCTAAAATTGTTAAAGGCTTCGGTTCCTTCATGCGAGCGCCTTCGCTTCTCGCACTTCGATAATAAATACTTGGTCGATTACGCAGAGTCTTTAGAGGCCGAATATATCCTCCGAGGGATTCGCTCTCCTGCGGATTATGAGTATGAGCGGGTTATGCGAGCCATTAATGGTGATTTAAAGCCTGATATTCAGACCGTTTTTCTAATGCCTCCTCGTGAGATTGCGGAGGTCAGCTCCAGTATGGTGAAGGGACTTATTGGCCCTGAAGGGTGGGAAGACACCGTTAGGCGTTACGTTCCCCAGCCTGTGTTTGATAAACTTTCTAAAATTTAACCCCCGATTTACCCCTTTCCTATGTATACCCCTTTCAATAGCGAATCTATTAGAGCTGACTTTCCGATCCTTGACCAAGAGGTTAAATGTGCACCTCTTGTCTACTTGGACAACTCGGCGACTACTCAAAACCCTCGTGCGGTGATTGAAGCGACGACCGATTATTACCAAACCTATAATTCTAATATTCACCGAGGGACTCATTATCTCTCGCAACTTGCCACGGAACGCTATGAGCAAGCTCGGGCGACTATTGCAGATTATCTGAATGTCACTCCACGTGAGACACTCTTCACTTCAGGGACGACTGATGCCATTAATACTGTGGCTCATATCATAGGGTTGGGAGGCAAAGTCTCAAAGGGGGATACAGTTGTTATTAGTGGGATTGAGCATCATTCAAATATTGTCCCCTGGCAAATGTTAACGCAGCGAGTGGGAGCGAAGTTAGCTGTTATTCCTGTGTTAGAAGACGGAACATTGGATCAAGAAGCTTATACAAATCTTTTAGATTCAAGTGTCACCTTTGTCTCGCTCTCTCATGTTTCCAATGCCTTTGGGACAGTGAATCCTGTCAAAGAAATGATTCGTCAAGCTCATGAAGTAGGAGCGCTGGTCATGCTTGATGGAGCTCAATCCGCTCCACACGGCTCTCTAGATTTACCTGATTTGGATTGCGATTTCTATGCGTTCTCTGGTCATAAGGTCTATGGTCCTACTGGGATTGGGATCTTATATGGCAAGGCGCACCTTCTCGAAGAGTTGCCTCCCTTTAAGGGCGGTGGCGAAATGATTAAGGAGGTGACTTTTGAGAAAACCACTTACAATGAATTGCCTTTCAAATACGAGGCAGGCACCCCAAATATTGAAGGAGCGATTTCTCTAGGAGCCGCGATTCAATACTTTACCCAATTCGATAAGTCAGAGGTCAATGCCCATGAATACCGCCTCATTCAGCAAGCGGCTCAGGTTGTCAAAGAGATTGATGGTGCCAAACTTTATGGTCCAGAAGATCGTATTGCTTCCCTCTCTTTTACCATAGAAGGGATTCATCACTTTGATCTCGGCACCCTTCTCGATCAAATGGGAGTTGCGGTCAGAACCGGTCACCACTGTTGTCAGCCTCTCATGGCAAGGTTTGGGATCTCGGGGACGACCCGAGCCTCTTTCTCCTTCTATAATACCTTAGATGATGTGCAACGTTTCGAAACGGCCTTGGGGAGGGCGGTGTCGATGTTACGCTAACTGTAGCCTGAGTGACATTTTATCTTTGATATTGGGTTAAAGAAGGGGCCTG
Organism: uncultured Verrucomicrobiales bacterium; assembly: GCA_964445335.1. Taxonomy (GTDB): domain Bacteria; phylum Verrucomicrobiota; class Verrucomicrobiia; order Verrucomicrobiales; family Akkermansiaceae; genus WTJZ01. Next base: position 10,487 of record CAYUKP010000009.1, on the reverse strand, counting down.
TGATTGATGCGAGGGAGACTCTCTTGCTCTCATCGAATTAACTATAAATAAAATCTTGCTCTTTTTCCTTTCAATAGCTTAGTGTCCAAGACATTCAATTGCCAAACATCTATTATGTCTAAGCACAACAGTTTAAAAGCATCGGGTTCCGCAGGTGGTAAGAAGTCAGTAATGAAGCGCTTTGAGCGTATTAAAGCTCTTCGTGAGCGTGGACTTTGGGAAGAAGGGCGTAGCCCAATTGGTCTTCCAAAGACTAAAGTTGTTGGGTAATTTGAGCCCACTTCCACTATTGAATTATTTTTGCGGGAGGCTGAGAGAGCTTGCCGCATTTTTTTTTCTGCTACTCTTAGTAGGAGAATCCAACCCAAATTGAGAAATTTCGGTAACACTTATGAATAACGCACCAATCGAAGGCATTCGCCTCAATAAATTTATCGCATCTTCTGGTCTCGCGTCTAGACGCGCTGCTGACACCCTAATCTTTGAAGGACATGTCACCATTAATGATGAGCCATGCACGAATCCCGGCCAAAAGGTTTCGTATAAAGACCACGTCAGAGTTGATGGGAAGTCCATTCGCTCCAAAAACCGAGAGGCTATCATCTTCTACAAGCTCCCGGGATATGTAACGACGAAGAATGACGAGCTCGGACGGGAAACAATCTACGATATTTTGCCTCCGAAGTATAAGCATCTCAACCACGTAGGGAGATTAGACCAAGACTCTGAAGGGCTTTTGGTCTTAACAAATGATGGAGATCTCGCAAACAAGCTCACTCATCCGAAGCAAAAGATTGAGAAGGAGTATATCGTGACCGCCAATCAACCATTTGAGGAGAGTCATTTAGAGCAGTTTCTTAAGGGGATCTATTTAGAAGAAGGGAAGGCAACGGCTAAGGCTGTTACTAGGCTCTCAGGTCGTCGAATCTCAATGGTTCTAGAGACTGGGATGAAGCGTCAGATCCGTATGATGTGTCGAGCCCTCGGCTATAAGGTCAAAAAGCTAGTTAGAGTCAGAATTGGCGCATACCAAGGGTTGGATCTAGAGTTTGGGGAAGCACGAGTACTAGAGGAAGGGGAAATTAACGCACTCCTCAGAAACCCTACGGTTAAAAAGGCTCCTTCTAAGAAAGCAGTTGTGCCTAAGAAGAAATACTACATGCCTAAGGGGAAACATGGCGAGGCACGCCCCTCGAAAAGTGGTAGTCGAGCCAATGGGGTTAAACGCACCAATCGACCAAATAATGGGTCGAGAGGGAAGCGTAAGTAAATCTACAAAATAATAGGGGCTCGGGAGAATCGAGCCTTTTTTAACCTTTTGATTCCTCTGTGTTTATTGTTTCAGAGGAGAGAGGCGATTAGTTTGACTTGAGGAGACGAATAACTTTTTTCTGTGTATTGACAGCCTTCTCAGCTGCGTACACTTCTTTTTTCTTAGATTTGATAGCTGATTCGAGCACTTTTAGTTCGTTTAATTGACGTGCTTTTTCAGCCTCTAATGGAGCCATCTTTTGCTCCGCGACATCTAGGGTTGAAACAGGAACACAACTGACGAGGCATACTAATGAAAGGAGGTAAGGGGTAAATTTCATATATTAATAAGTAAGGGGTTAAATTGAAATCGCGGAGTGTTTGATGTAAGAGCAACTCCACAGAATACTCTATGCATTGTAGATAACAAAACAGGCGAAAAAGTCAATAATCTTGCGTTTTTGTAAAATTCCATAGTTTTTGCTGAGAAAAAGATTAGGTGAGGCGCCCTTTTTACTTGATATCTGATATTGAATAAATAGGGTGCAGATCCAATGGCTAGAAAAGCAGGAAAAGCGAAAACGAGAAAAGCGGTTGCTAAGCGCTTTAAAGTGACAGGATCTGGTAAGATTCTGCGCCGTAAGCAAGGCAAGCGACACATTCTCACGAAGAAAAGTAGTAAGCGTAAGCGTAGTCTTGGACAAGCAACTCTAGTATCTGACGCAAACTTGAAGTCAGTAAGAGAGAACATGCCGTTCAACCACTAAGCCTTACCGCTTAACATTGCCTATGACTTCACGCTGGTCTTCTCTATGATGAAACTTCATAGGGATAAGTGAACGAGCGAGACAGCTGAAGTCCTAATAACAGTTCGTTCAAAACTAAAGAAACAATATGCCAAGAGCAACTAACGGCCCAGCGAGCCGTAAAAGAAGAAAACGCGTATTATTACGCGCGAAAGGATTCCGTGGATTCCGTTCTAAACTCTACCGTTACGCAAAGGATGCGGTATACAAAGCTCGTCAATACGAGTATCGTGACCGTAAGAAGCGTAAAGCGCAATTCAGACGTCTATGGATTCAGCGTATCAGCGCAGGATGTCGTCTTGAGGGGATCACGTATTCACGATTCATCGAGGGGACAAAAGCTGCAAATATCGAAGTGGATAGAAAGGTTTTATCTGACCTTGTAGTTCACGATTTTGATGCGTTTAAGGCGATTGTTGCCCAAGCAAAAACTGCGCTTGAGCAGAAAAACGCTGCATAATATTTCATAAGTGATTTATTTTACGAAAAGCTGAGGGGTTGTCCTCAGCTTTTCTTTTATTAAAAGTCCCGTATTTTTATTGCATTACATTACCTATCGCCATAAATCTGAGCGACTAAAGAACTTTAAACGTTCATCCTTTAACCTAATAGACCAATGATTATCCTTGCTGGTATTCTCAATATATTCATCCCTCTCGCAATTCTTGTCCAAGTAGTAGTAGCCTTGTTACTCATTCTTGTGGTTCTTATGCAACGTCCCAAGCAAGAAGGTCTTGGTGCAACATTTGCCTCAGGTATCACAGATCAGGCGTTTGGAGCACAAACAACAAGTGTGTTACAAAAGGCGACCGTATGGTTAGCTATTATCTTTGTTTCTAACACAGTTGTGCTAACGATTCTCAATAATAAGCAAAATACTGCAAATGCGATCGCAGCTCCAGCAGTGACACAGCAAGAGGTTGCACCTGCTAAAGACGCTACGCCTTCTCTTGCAGAGCAACTCAATACAGCTGAGGAGGTTCAATCTGCTCCAGCTGCTGTCAAGCCTGCTCCAGCGAGTGCTCCAGCTCTGACGACTCCGAGCCAGTCTCAATCCATACTCGATCAGCTCAACGATGCAGAGGAAGCTGGTATAGCTGAAGAAGGGGCTGCAACTGAGGCTGCGCCAGCGGTAGTTGAAGAGGTTGCGCCTGCTACCGAACCAGCTCCAGCAGCTGAATAATTGCGGCGTTTATTCAAACATTAGATTTCTGAAGAGCCTACGGGCTCTTTTTTTGTCTCCTCATCGATCTAAACAAGTGATTAAAAAGTTGTCATTTGTTGTTATATAGAGTGAGATTCCGCAGTATGTGGAAAGGTAGATTTCAAGAACCAACGGCAGATTTAGTAGAGCAATTCGGTGAGTCCATTTCCTTTGACTGGAGGCTTTATTCTTACGATGTTGCAGGATCGATTGCTCATGCGAGAGCGCAACTGACAGCAGGGTATCTAACCCAAGAAGAATTTGATTCGATTAGCAAAGGTCTCACAGAGATTGAGCAAGACATCAAGGAAGGCCGCTTTGATTTCTCAACCGCCTTAGAAGATATTCACATGAATATCGAGTCGGAGTTGACCAAGAGAATTGGCGCAGCTGGGGCTAAGCTACATACTGCACGTTCGCGTAACGACCAAGTAGCAACAGATACGAAGTTGTATTGTCGCACTGAGATTGATCAGATTTTAGAGCTCTTAGACCTTCTCAATGAGGCCTTACTCGACCGTGCGGAAAAATATGCGGACGCGGTCATCCCTGGTTACACCCACCTTCAGAGGGGGCAACCCGTGACTGTAGGACATCATTTATTAGCATACGTTGAGATGATTGCCAGGGATAAGGATAGGCTCCAAGATTGTAGAAGACGTCTCAATGTCTCGCCTCTGGGCTCTGGAGCTCTTGCGGGATCTACCATAAATCTAGATCGTGAGCAGATTGCTAAGGAGTTAGGGTTTGACGCAGTCACGACAAACTCCATGGACGCTATTGCTGATCGCGACTATATTGCGGAGCTTATTTTTACCATTTCTCTTATTGGGACACACTTGTCTCGATTGAGTGAAGACTTTATTCTCTGGAGTAGTGCCGAATTTGGTTTCTGCACCTTCTCTGATGCGCATACAACAGGTTCTTCTCTGATGCCTCAGAAGAAAAATCCAGATGTTTGTGAGATTACTAGAGGGAAGACCGGGCGTCTTTATGGGAATTTGACATGTATTTTAACAGCTGTGAAGGGGCTTCCGTTGACATATAATAGAGACCTCCAAGAGGACAAAGAGCCTCTCTTTGACTCCATTGATACCATTAAGCTCACCCTAAAGGTGAACGCTGACATGATTAAGGTTATGACTGTTAATGTCGAAGCTTGTCATCAAGCCGCTAGTGACCCGTTGTTATTAGCGACCGATTTAGCGGATTATTTGGTGAAGAACGGCACTCCTTTCCGTTTAGCTCACGAATTAGTAGGCAAGGCTGTCGCTGTGAGTGTGTCTAGCCAAACCCCTTTAGATCAGTTGGATCTAACTAAGATTGATGAGGCATATGGAGAAGATGCTAAAGAGGTTTTCGATCTCAAGAAGGCATTAGCTGCTCGCACAAATCCAGGAGCACCAAGTGTGCAAAACGTTAAAGACCAAGTCAAACGTTGGCAGGCTACGCTAGCTTAGGAAAAACAGAGGGGAGACGGTGACTTCTAAGTTATATAGACTACTCTTAAGTATATCGTCAGCCTACCCCTTTATTAAGAAGATAAAAAAGTTAAATATATCATAGAGAAGTAGCAAACCTTTTTAGCTTTTTTATCTTATTTTTATTAGAACTTCTTCAAAAAGTTATTTTTTTCTGTTACATTTGTTTACGAATGCTTAATATCATAAATGATTCATGAAGTCGTTTTCAGATACAGAGATTCAAAGTTTTGGTGACCGGATAGTGAGAGAACTGGATAGAATACCAGCAAGTGCTCTTTTTGATCCAGATGTTGTCGAGTTAATGCTTAACCC
>CAYUKP010000009.1:3052-5330 GCA_964445335.1 uncultured Verrucomicrobiales bacterium | reverse complement strand
ATGCGTAAGCGTGCAGTTAAAATCTTTGATTTACAGTCCTATGTGACAAATGGCTATCTTACGGAGGCTCAAAAAGTTGTGATTGAGCAAGCGTGTGTAAATCATGAAAACATTCTCATTGTCGGCTCGACAGGCTCAGGTAAGACAACCTTTGCTAATGCTGTTCTTAATGAAATAGCCCATTCTACTCCTGAAGACCGTGTCGTAACGATGGAAGATACAGCCGAGTTGCAGATTGCAGCTCCTAATAAGGTCTCTCTTTTTACAACTAAGAAAGTCTCTATGAGGAATTTGCTCAAAGCTACGATGAGATTGCGACCAGATCGCATTATTGTAGGGGAGGTTCGTGGGGCAGAGGCTCTTGACTTATTGAAGGCATGGAATACAGGTCACTCAGGAGGACTTTGTACGGTACACGCTAACTCCTCTGAGGCTGGACTCATTCGTTTAGAGCAGCTCTGTGCGGAAGCTGGTCCTGGAGATCAGAGAGCGCTTATTGGAGAAGCAGTCCACCTTTCTATCTTTATTACACGAACCAAGACTGGACGAGTAATTCAGGATATTTCAAGAGTTGTAGAATTTAATCCTTCAACGAGAAGATATACCTTTGAAAAGCTATAAGATTAATTTGATCACAAACATTATATACTAAGAGAAAATGAAGAATTTACGAGAGAACAGTTTTTATAATAAGGCTACCCAAAGAGTGGGGGTTTGCATCTTTATTTTCTTTAGTATTGCCAATACAAGCTTGGCTTCAACTGGTGGATCATATCCTGATGCTTTAGCTGGTCTGATACAATTAAAGAAAATCTTGCAAAACGGCTTTTCGGGTACAATGGCGACGATTGCTCTGTGTATTTCAGTTGTAGGATATTTAATTTCTGACAGTCCAGGTTTAGCTCCTGTGTTACGAGTACTTGTCAGGATTGTTCTCGCGTGTTCGCTTATGTCAGGGGGATCCTTTCTGATTGAAAACGTTATCGGGCTGAGTGCGAGCACTATCTAAGCGCGCACTCTATAATTTAAAGAGTCAGACTTTTTAAGGAAGAATTCTTTGTACGACGCATTTCCCTCTAGAGAGGGAGCCGTGCGTCTTAAACATAGACCCTTGCTCTACCGCAAAGGTAGTGTGTTCAGAGGAAAGGTATTCTAGGAGATAACCTAAATCTGGCTGATGTCCCACAATGGCAATTGACGTGAATTCACGATACACCGCTAGTTCCTCCAGTGCTGTCATATAGGACATTCCTGAGGCCAACCAATGAGCTGTGCAGACCACCTTTATCCCACTATGTTCAGAGATAAGGCTAGCTGTTTCGGAGGTTCGATGATAAGGGCTACAGAGAATGAGTTCAGGTTTGACTTCTTGTGATCGCAGAGCCTTCCCCATAGCTATACCCTGAGCTAAACCTCTTTTTGTTAAGATGCGTCCACGGTCTGACCCGTCAAGAGACTGAGTAAGGGAAGCTTCTGCATGACGCATAATGTAGAGTTCCATAAGGAGCCAGATCGTAAAGGTTTATGAAGGGGGGCTTTATTGCATGGTCATGCCTCCGTCTACTGCGAGGACTTGACCGGTGATGTAACGAGCTTCCTTGCTCGCAAGGAAAGTCACGAGCGATGTTACGTCCTCAACATTACCAAACTCCTTGAGAGGAATCTTAGCGAGGATATCTTTGATGACTTGCTCCGGGAGGGCGTCTGTCATGTCTGTTTTAATGAATCCCGGTGCAATCGCATTTGCGGTAACCGCACGACCTGCGAGCTCGCGTGCGATGGATTTGGTAAACCCAATAAGACCAGCTTTTGAAGCTGCGTAGTTTGCCTGACCAGCATTACCGATGAGACCGATGACCGAAGCAATGTTGATGATACGAGCATCCTCAGCCTTCATTAAAGGCTTCTGAAATGCCTTCACCATATGGAATGCACCCTTGAGGTTGGTATCCAAGACATCTGACCAGTCCTCGGACTTCATACGTAACATCAGTCCATCACGTGTCACACCCGCATTGTTAACGAGAATGTTTGGCGCGCCTAAGTCCGCTTGTACCGCCTTGGCAACTTCTGCAACGGCATCGTAATCTGAGACATCGACCGCATATGAACGAGAGGCTTCAGGATACTGCTCATTAATAGACTTGGCAGCTGTCCCACAACTTCCTTCATTACGGCTGATGACTGCAACCTTTGCACCCTTTGACGCAAAAGCTCTCGCGATTTCTAATCCAATTCCGCGACCAGCACCGGTCACCACTGCTACTTTCCCTTCAAA
>CAYUKP010000009.1:0-2952 GCA_964445335.1 uncultured Verrucomicrobiales bacterium | reverse complement strand
GCCATTTCAGGGCAGTATATTGCTATTGGAGATGTTAGTGCGATTCTCCATTCTAGTAACATTACCCAGCAGAGCAATTTTATGCAAGGAAGTGTCTCTTTGTTTGATAAACATTCAGGGCAAAGGCTTTATGAGTTTAGGGCTCCAGATAAAGGTGTAGAGAGGTTTGGTTGCTCTGTTGCATTGTCTTCGCAGTATCTTTTGGTCGGCACGGATTCACGTCGAGCCTATTTGTTTGATCTCCAGACGAAGCAGAAGGTTTATACGTTCTCCAGAGAGAGTGACTCGCAAAAGGATTACATTACGACGCAAGTAGCCTTGTCAGATTCACATGCCCTAATAGCCTTTGATCTCCAAGAGTCTTACCTATTTGACCTTAATACAGGAGAACAGGTTCATAAATTTACTGCGGAGAGTGGCGACTGTAAGAGTTCTGAGACGGGTGTCATTGCGCTATCTGAACGGCATGTGGCAATGAGGAATTGTGCTAATAAATCGGTTGACTTGTTTGATGTAAACACAGGGGAGCTCCTTCATCAGTTTACAAAGCGTGATATATTTTTTGGGAGCGCAGTTGCTTTGTCTGGAGAACATCTTCTTATAGGAAGTAAGGAGCGTGGGGCTTATCTCTTTGATCTGACCACATATGATCAATTATATAAACTTGATGATGACGGTGATTATTACTTGTTCGAATTTGGACAATATGTGGCTTTGTCGCAAGATTACGCTGTAGTTGCAGCAACGAGTGGAGGGGTGTATTTTTATAGTAAGGAGTCTGGTGAGTTGGCCTTTCGGGTGGTTAATAATGAATGGGATGCCAGCTTCTATTATCATGAGCCAGTTTGTGACCCTTCTAATAATGATGTGTTGATAAGCGAGTTCTTTCCTTTAACTATTGGAGGGGGCAGTAGGTCTAGACCGATAGACGACGAAACGGCACCTAGAGTCTCGTTGTATCGATCAGATTCCGTTGCTACAGAGTCTAGTTCAGTAATGGCATTGAGTAGCATGTACATTAAGGAGTCTGTAGCTGTTGGTTCTGTAGTAGGTCAACTGACGACTCCGGGGCTTGATGCACAGGACTCACTCACGTATAGCTTGGTTTCAGGTGTGGGGAGTGAGGGCAATGCGACGTTTGTATTAGATGGCCGAAACCTGATGACAAATCAACCGTTGGACTATGAAACACAGGAGGCGTATTCTATCAGAATACAGGCGCAAGGAGAACTTACCGGAAGCGTCGAGAAGGTGTTTCGTATTGGTGTGATTGATGATCAATCTGAGGACGTTGATGGGGACGGGCTCACAGAAGAGTTAGAAGAGTATTTATACGGGTCATCAGATACGACGAAGGATACCGATAATGATGGCTACTCAGACTTTGCGGAAGTAATTTCAGGGACTCTTCCGTTTGATACGAACTCGCAACCGACGGCAGGAGATTTACAAGAGTATATATCCTTTGATGAGGACGAGTTTGAGTGTTTTGGAAAGAACGTTTCGTTAAGCGGTGCTTATTTTTTGGTCGGCAGAACGTTATATAATATTGAGACACGTGAGATTGTGCATAAATTTGCCCCCGCTCACCAAGGCTCTGGTGCCGAACTCGATTGCGAGAGCGCGCTCTCTGGAGACTATGCGTTAATACGAGGGCAGTCTTTCAATGAAAGGGGGGAAAGCACAGATGTAGCCTATCTCTTTGATATTTACACGGGGCAACAAGTTTATACGTTCGACCCATTAGGAGGAGAGCCCCATCGTAATGAGATTTTGTCGGTGGCACTTACAGGAGATTATGCTTTGCTAGTCTCTAAAACCTTGTCCTCACCAGGAACAAGTTCTGAAGCAGGATACTTGTTTGATGTGCACTCAGGAGAGCTGATTCATCGGTTTGATGCCCCGGAAGGTAGCGGGCGTTTTGGTGATTCGGTCGCGTTGTCAGATGATTATGCCCTCATGAGTAGTGCGGTGAAGCCTGATGAGAAAGGTGAAGGGGTTGCAGCGTATCTCTTTGAGCTTCAAACAGGGGCGCTAGTGCATCAGTTTGAGGGCGACTTCTTCCATGATAGAAAGGTAGCGTTGTCTCAAGAGTACGCCCTGATTAGTGGAGCGGATCAAAGTTCTGATACACAAGGCTATGGTGCACAGGCTGCGCAAGCGTGTTTGTATGATTTGAATTCTAAAGAACAGGTCGCTGTCTTGAGTGGTCCTCGTAACCAATATGAAAAACGGGTGACATCGCTGGCCTTGTCGGATAACCACGCTTTGGTCGGGTATGAATGTATGAATTATCATCTCTATAACTGGGGGGCAGCATATTTGTATGATTTGGAGACCCACCAACACGTGAACTCGTTCTTATCACGGGATTTTCAGGGACACGATCATTTTCGAGTGGCTGCTGATCTATCGAATAATCATGTGGTAGTGGGGGCAAACCCTTCAAATTCATTTGTTTCTTCCGACAGTGAGCACGGAGCGTATGTCTATCCTTTGGATTACAAGGCGTTAGGTTTTGATGACGCAGCCAAAGCTGCAGGTCTAACAAGTTGGTTAGACTCCTTGTCCTCAGAAGGCTTTGAGAAGCGAGGGGTAACGCATGGAGTGGCGTATGCTTTAGGTTTACCGTTGTCAGGAGAGCTAACACGTGGGCACCGCAGACGTGTTCCAAGGGCGGTGCGTCGTTCTTCTAACAAGTTTGCCTTAGGTTTAAACCTTCCTGAGAGCATACCTGACGACGTGACATTGTGTGTCATGCAGTCTGAGACCTTAGGTGCTGATGCAGAATGGACTGAGGTGGCACGTAAGGAGGGAAATACGAGCTGGTCTGGCGTAGCAGAAGTCACAGAAGAAGCTCTCGAAGAAGGTGTCACAGAAGTCTTAATCAATCCTCAAGAGACGGATGCTGCACGAGGGTTTATGAAGCTAGAGGTGATCTTAGAGCCCTGA
>CAYUKP010000008.1:21756-23667 GCA_964445335.1 uncultured Verrucomicrobiales bacterium | reverse complement strand
TCCTAAGACCAGTTGGTTTTGAAGCTTAGCAATCTTCTTAAGAGGCTCATAACTCATGTAGAGCGCTACTACTAAGGGAACAACGGTCTCCAAAGTCATCCCATGACGAGCCGAATAGTAAATAGCTACCGAAACCCCAATGGAGGTGATCACCTCAACCGAAGGAGCAACCATCGCACGGTATTTGGTCATCCCTAACATGTGTTTATAAAACTTGGTCTGCAAGGTCTTAAACTTCCCAATTTCCTTCTGCTCTAAGTTGAAGGAGCGAATGTCACGAGCGCCAACGATGTTTTCTTGGACACAATTACCTAGAGCCCCCTCTCCTACAGCTCCCTTGCGCATCTTCTTAAGCATACGTTTAGAAAACTTACGAATCGGAATAATAGTAATAGGTATAATAACGGCGCAAATCACGATAAAAATCAGAGCTTTACTCTGAATCGCCAGATACACTAGAGCCCCAACCGCCCCTAAAAACGAGATGGGTTGCTTGATAATGTCATTTGAGGTGGTGGTAAGCATTTGTTGAAGACGCATAGTTTGCGTCATGATACGTGTGATGAGGTCGCCCGTGCCACTGCGCTGAAAGAAGGCAAGATCGAGACGTTGAAACTTCTCAAAAACATTGGAGCGGATCTGCTCTAAGACGGCTTGCCCACAGTAAGTAATGTAATAGGTATTAAAGTATCCTGCGATACCTCGGATAAGAAACACGAGGGGGAGTAAAAGGACGGAAAAGGCTAAGAGCTTGGGATCAGACTCCACCTTGGTAGAAGAAATTTTCTGAAACTTGCCATCGGACTTCTTAATAAAAAGAGACGGCTCGATTCGTTGGGGAGCATCTGAGCCTTCCTGATAATATAAAGAATCAAATGCGACAACTTCGCCCTTAACCTTGAGCTCTCCTGAAGAAGTAAACTCGGCTCCATCCGGTAGCGCAACCAGTGGTGCCTTGGGAGTTGGAGCGTATTTGAGCTTAGGATATGATAAGGGAAACTCGGTCACGGTAGACAGCTCGTGATACGCGCCTTGCACGCCGAGTTCCTTAACAGCTAAGGTCACGCCTTGTTGATTAGAAGAAAATAAGAGAGGAAAGACCTTGGAGGTCATGAAAGGCAATCCAAATCCCGAAGCTAAGCCATAAATCACCCCTGCGATGATCGCGATAGTAAACTTCCCCTTCACTGGAAGAAGTAATTTAAAGTAGGGAAAAAACTTTTTCATACAATACCAGCAGAGGTTGCAGAGTGTTAGGGGATTGAAAAGAGTTTTTTTAGGAAGGGCCGTGGTTTTTGGTGTTCTGTGCGCAACTCAGATTGCCCCCCTAGATCTTTAAAGGGTTTCTGGAAACCTTTGTTGCCAGAGAGCCAGGGCGTCTTTTATGTCCTCGGCCTTTCGGGTGGGGGAGAGTTCCCAGACAAGGGCTAGGTCGTTTGTAAAATGCGGAATGAGCTCCTCATAGGGTATTTCTCCCTGAAAGGGAACTCGGTGATCACGGGTGGGCCACTGAACATCGTGAAGGTGTGCCCCAATCAGGTAAGGCTCCATGGAAGCGAGCCAGTTTTTATGATCGAGTAATCCAAGGTTGTGCTTACGGTGAACGTGCCCAAAGTCGTGCCAATATCCGACGGTATCGCTCTGGGCAAAGTACTCCTGTAGGTGGATCATTTCTGATTCGGTCGGCACTTGCTCATAGTGTGAGCGGGATTCTATTGCGAGTTTGATGCCGTATTCCTTGGCCTTTTCTTCCAGAAGTTCAAGATAGTACATCGCACGCCTCATATAAATCTCACCTGTTTTTTGCCGCTTGTGGATAAATTTCTTATAGAGCTTGGCGAACTCTTTGGAGTCTTGCGTGCCTTCTTTGAGATGTTTTTCTAGAGGTTTGCTCCATTTACTAGAAGACAT
>CAYUKP010000008.1:0-21656 GCA_964445335.1 uncultured Verrucomicrobiales bacterium | reverse complement strand
CTCAGCTCCATCCATTCAAACCCAAGATCACGAATCTCGGCAATGATGTCTTCGCCATCATTGTGCCTGCTATTGTTCCAACATGTCGAAAACGCTAACATTATTTATGCTCTAAAGGGGTGGGAATTTGATATGATTGAGCTGCGACGACCAATACAATCTCGCCTTTCGGTGGGTGCGCCTCATAATATTTAGCCAATTCACCAGCTGTCCCCCGGTGAAAGGTTTCATAAAGTTTGGTCAACTCACGCGCCACACAAGTGGGGTGATCTGGGGCAACTTCAGCTAAGAGGGTCAAAGCCTTAACAAGACGATGGGGGGACTCAAAATATGCGGTCGTATAATCGGCCTCTGTCGCTTCTTGAAGAAGGCGTTGTTTCTTTCCTTTCTTAATGGGGAGAAACCCGCCAAACATAAAGTGGTGTGCAGGAAATCCAGAGCCTACAATAGCGGTCAATACCGCGCTTGGGCCAGGCAGTACGGTGTAAGGAATAGCCTCGGTCAAGCAACGTTGAATCAGGCGTTGCCCAGGATCTGAAACCGCAGGCATACCTGCATCACTAACAACGGCTAGCTTACGGTCAGAACCTTTGAGTTGCGCAATAATCTCAGGGATTTTACGCTCCTCTGACTGAGCATTGAGGCTCATGAGTGGTTTTGACAGATTCAGGTGTGATAAGAGCTTTTTGGTATGTCTCGTATCTTCACAAGCAATCATATCACACGCCTCTAACACTTCAATCGTTCGTAAGGTAATGTCCCCTAGGTTTCCAATGGGAGTAGGTAAAAAGTAAACTTGAGGGTCTGGATTTGGGGCGTTCATTGAGAAGAGTTAGTAGGTGTTAGAAATCTGAGAGACTATCTTACGTGAAACGCGTCTAAGAGCGTCAGGAAAGCCGTTTTGCTGAGAGGTTTGGAGGTTGTCTTCAAGAAAGAATCGTGTTTGAGCCGTTGTTGAACCTCCTTCCAGTCGTACGCTAGATGCTTCCTTGAGGGATACTATGCTCCAAGACACTTTGAGACGCATCGAAAGCTCCTCAGCCTTTAGGACATTGGTTCTAAAGGGGCGGATTTGCGAATAATCGACACTTGTAATGGTCGAGACAAGCTTCGCGTCAGCGTCTTCAAACCTTGCTTGCTTATAGCGACCATCTGCAATGAGCGCATCAGAGAGGTGATTCGCCAATTGGGCTTCTAGACGTGTATATTGGGTATTATTCTTGGGCACCTCGATATAAAGAGACTTCACCCCTACCATGGAAACGGGTTGCACTCCCCCCAACCGATAGCCACAAGACACCAAACCTATGAGAATAAAGACCCCTAACCCAAGTCTCGCAATACAAGCTTTCATCTGAAGAATCAAAGACTTGCTTATAAGGTGTTAAGCTTCTGCTGAGCAAGAGCTCTAAGCTGAGAGCCAGCAGAGGATTTATTTACCACTTCTTGATAATAGTATTTGGCCGAACTCAGCTTATTTTTCTGTTCGTAAAACTCCCCGATCTCATATGTTCTCTTAAGGTTCGTTCCTGAGATCTTTGTGAGAAGCTTCCTAGCTTCTACCGCTTGTGAGCTATTTGGGTATTGTTGGATCAAATCCTCCAGAGTTGTCTTTGCTCGCTTGAGATTACTACTGTTATGATTCCCTTCTAGAGAAATTCCGGAGAGCACCTTCCCTGCTCTAAATGTTGCCTCAGGAGCTAGCCTATGTGACGGATAATCATCGACTACCTTAAAGTAAGCAGCTACCGACTCTTGCACCTTCTCCTTACGTTCCGCATACGTACCAATCGCAAACTGAGCGCGAGCGGCGAGATCTGAGGCGGGGGCGTTTTCGCGCACCTTACTGAGGAAACTCACAACCTTAGTGAACTGCGGCTCTTGCTTTAATCCAAGGAAGTTGGTTGCAAGACCACCTTTAGCTGCCATAAAGGCAATAGCGGATTGGCGATCGAGAGCGCTTTTGTAATTGATCCCATTTCTGAAGGTTTGGATGTAATGCTGATAGGAGTCAAAAGCGATTTCTGGTTTACTCTCCTTCTCCCAATATTGAGCTGCTTTGTAATTGAGTTCGGCAGCTTTTTCATAAGTTGGGTAACGCTTGGCTAAGGTATCAAAAACCTTAGCAGCCCCGCTCCAGTCCCCTTTTTGTTCCTGAGCGAGTCCCTTTTGGTACAGCTGCTCTGCCTTTGGAGTCGTATCTTTTAGTTCCGTTGTTAATTGCGCCCCAGGTTGATCAAGATCACTACACGAAGTAAATATCAGGGGAAGAAACACAATAGGGACTAATAAAGTAAAAGCTTTCATGAAAAAGTAGATCGAAAATTTAGAGTATTCAGAGTTCTCGTCTTTTAGTAAGCCCTTATGGTATGGTTAATCAAGCATATTGGAGCTGGATCAATGGGGATTTTACAATCCAGCCTTCTCTTCCTATCAGTGGAGGGCTCATTCAACATGGATATGGAGTGTTTGAAACCTGCTATGTCGAGGGAGATTGCATCCGCTACTGGGATGCACATATGGAGCGCTTGACGGCAGCATGCGCTCAATATTCCCTTGATTTCAAAACTTGTAGTCAAAGTCTAAAGCGCATTGCAGAAGAGCTCATCATACGAAATGCACTCAGAGAAGCTCGACTAAAGATTTCTGTCGGCGCGAAAAACCTGGACTACTATTCAGAAGGATTGCTCACATCTAATGTGGTTTTAACAACAGCTCCCTACCAGAGAAAAAAGCACCTCGTAACCTTACATCCTATCGATGCAACAAAAATTGGTTGTCCTCTCTCACGCTACAAAACCGTCAACTACATGGGGTATATTCACGCCAAAAAGGTAGCACTGACAAAAGGGGATACGGACGCCCTTCTTCTAAATGAAACAGGAGATGCCATTGAAACATCAACTGCCAATCTCTTCATCAAATCTCATGATCAATGGTTGACCCCTGAGCTAAGCACCTATGGCCTCGCAGGAATCCAAAGAGATACTACGTTGAAGGGAATGAGAGAACTAGGATATCAAATCAAGGAAACCTCTCTCCCCTACCTATCTCACAAACAATGGCAAGAAGGGTTTGTATGCAATTCCTTAATTGGCTTACAGCAAATCCAATCCATTGGAACACATCGCCTACAAGTCACGTCGAAGGACTTCATTAAAATAAAGGAATACATCCGTTCAATGGAAACTCTAGAGGTTTAGCATACGCACTCTTCTTCGGTCTTCCTCTCTCGCTGAATAGTCAATTCTGTGCACCCAGATACTCTGAACAAACCCAAGCAACAACATACAAATTAGAGTAAACGATCCCGAATAGCTCACAAGAGGTAGCGGGATTCCGGTAATAGGCATGACCCTAATACACATTCCTACATTCTCAAAAACGTGGGCGAACAGTAACGTAGCAACACCACTACTTACCATTAATCCGTAAGCATCTCGACTAAAAAACCCGATCACTAAGCAAGAGGTGATCAAAAGAATAAAAACTAGTAATAAGAGAACGCCTCCTCTAAACCCAAGCTCCTCGCCAATTACGCCAAAGATGTAGTCATTATGTGCCGTATCATAAGGGATAAACCCATTAGCATGTACCGCTCCTGGTTGTCCCGATAGGTCTGCATTCAGCCCAACGCCTTTCCACCCAGCCTTTCCAATGGCCGTCGTTACATTGTGAATCGCGTAATTGTCATCATTGTATTCCACCTTTCCATCATTTTGCACCATCTCGATATACTGATCAATACGAGCCGTGGCACGATCCGAAACCATAGGTAAAACCAGATAATAAACAACAGGTAATACTCCAACCCCTCCGATAGCCATTGCAAATATATAGCGATAAGGTATACCTGACATGAAAAGGCATGCAATCGCTACTGGCCCCCACACAAGAGCCGACCCCATATCTCCTGACTTCACCACAAGCAAAAACGGAATCCCACAAATCACTCCAACCACTCCAATCTTAACAACTGGGTGGTTCAGCCAATTCTTCCACTGAGGCAATTGCTCAAAGAGTAATGAAACAAATAAAATTCCCGCCCCAATCATCAGCTGAGTCGGCTGAAAAGAAACTCCGCCAAAACTGATTTGGTGCACACTACTCCCCTTCGCTAGCACGACCACCATCAGGACAATTGCCAATAAATACATCGGCACAGACAACCATTTCAACCACTTGTAATCTATTAAAGCCGTAATGAAATAAACTGCGGAACCTAATGCGATCCAAATAACTTGTCTCTGAGCAAACCATTCTCCCCCCATACTTTGGTGTCGTGCAGCACTCTCGATGATAAAGACACTAAAGAACAAGAGTGCATACATCGCCAGAAGTAACACGGGATTCAATCCGAGCACTTTTCTAACGACTAGAGGGAGCTTGAGCATTATGACAGTTTATTGAGAGGTTTTAGGTTTGAAAACAGCGCTATCCCAAAGGTCTTTTCCTTGGTTATCAATATACATTACAGTATCTAGACCAGTCCAAGTTGTTCCCTTTGTCAGGATAATACCAGCCACTTTGTTTCGCTCGACTTTACAACCTGCGATGTCTACGCTTTTGGATTGGTCTCCATAGGCTCCCCCTAGCTTATTATCGCTAAGTTCACACCCTCGTAGAGAAACGTTGCCTTGCTTTGCTACATAGAGACCTGAGTGTATATTCTTACGAGATGTCGAACCAGAAGTCGTAATCTGCCCACCAGTCAAAGCTACCAATCCTGACTTAAAGTTCAACTCAGAAATCGAGTCAACCAGTTCCACTTTGCCACCTTTCCAAGCATCTACGCCATGGTGTTTGTTCTTAGCTGTGATCGAAGTTTTAATAGTAGCCTTACTGCCCTTCCCTTCGATCGAAAATCCATCCCATCGATTTGACTCCGCTCTACAGGATAACACAACGGCATCCCCGCCATTGACAACATGAAGCCCATGGCCAGCAGATTCATAAAACAAGCACGATTCAAACGTTGCCTTTCCTTCAACAGAAACCGCCGAATATGTCGCAAGGTCTGCTGAGGACTCAGAATGCTTAAACATAAGGTTTTTGGCTGTTAATGTCCCCTGAGCAGTTACAAATACAACCGCTCCTTCTTTAGCTGGTCTATGAAGAATGACAGGTTTCTCAGCTGATCCTTTAAGGGTTACTTGCTTATTGATAACAATCGGAGCTAGATACTCTCCTGGAGAGAGTTGGATTACATCATGCTCTCTAGCAACATCGATTGCCTTCTGTAAGGTGAGAAACTCTTGAGGAAAGCGAATCGTACGAGGATAAGCCTGCACCTTATCATAAAAGGCCTTATAGTCCGCATTATTACTCAACTGTGTAGCTTGCTCTGCTAAATATATCAACTGCTCATCGTAAGAGCCTAAATCTAAGGTTTTTGCCTGCTCAAATACCACCTTAGCTCGTGCCTCTCTCTTAGAAATCTCAGACTTAGTAGATTCTTGCTTACGTTTCCACTCCTCAGCTTTCTCATGTGTTGGCTCTAAGGCATAAAGTTTCTCTACATTGGCTAAGACCTCATAAAGACGCCCTTCGCTTTCTGCCATCGCAAGCTTAGCCTCTAACAACTCAATTTGCTGAAGACGCTTACCTCGCTCCATTGCGGTCTTCCCTTCCACGATTTTAACATTCCCTGGACTCAACTTCTTCAAGCTCTCAAGATCCTTCTCTACGGAAGCCCACTCCTTTTTCTGCAAGTTTACCAGAAGTCGTTTTTCTAGAAGATCAACTTCAATTGCGGTATCAAGCGAGGACTGCATAGTTTCCGCTTCAGGCAAACCGGGCAACACATCATTAGCGAATTTGATCGAGTCACTCGCACGACTAAACTCTCTCTTTTCAATAAATGTTTTCGCCTCATCCAAAAAAGCATCATAACGCTTACGCGTTTGCACTTCATCAAACTTTTGCTTACCAAAGATCCCAATGACAAGAAGTATTGCAATAATTGCTAACCAAATTATTTTTTTAGCTATTGAGCTCTTTTTATCTGCTGACATAATTTTGTGTAGGGTCTTAACTAGAATTTTAAACTATTCAAGGGGTTTAGAGATAAGATTTACTAATTTTTTCACATCTCATATTTCCTATTTTTTCTCACACTCTTTTACTTACCCCTGATAACGCTGACCAATGGGGACAATTAACTTCTCCCTAACGGATTTTTCGTGCACTTTCAATACCAAAGGCATCTGCATGCTAAATCGCCTATTCCGATCAATCTTCCTTTGGATCCCTCTGACGAAACTTTCCTCAAAACCCTTGTCTTGAACAATTTTGTCCGCTGACCAATGCCTTTCTATCAGCAACTTAAGCACCCGGTCTTGAGCCTCATATTCTCGCTCAGATTCGTAAGATCCCTTTCTAAAGATCCAGCCTGCTAACTCCTCTACTAAAGTGCTATAAAGGTCACCAAGTGGAGCAAAACTGCCTTTCACATGCGTTAGGTGCCCATACCCCCCCAACATCAAATCACTTTTATCTACGGTCGAAAGTAAAAGTTGTCCACTACTCTCAGATAATTGAATAAGACGTAGCGCCGTGATTTGTTGCTGAAGCGTCTCTGTAAAGAGCCCCTGTAAACACTCCTCTTTAGATGCCAAGGCGGCGTCAGATAAAGACAATTGATCTAAACCTGCTTCTCGTAACAAACCTCTCAAACGCCCCCCCTCATTTAACACATCTTGGGTTGTAGCATATAACTTGACCCTCTCATTCCCTAAAGCCTCTCGTGCTACCATCGCCATCACAATCGAGTTAATATCGCCATTAAAGCCCAAGGATATATGTCTAAATCCAGACTTACAGACAAAATCTCGCACTCCCAAAACCAATACTTCATAGAGAGTCTCCATCCCACCCCTCCTCACAGGCAGGTTCACCACATGAGTAGGATCTACAACAATAGTCTGCTCAGCGAACGCCTCTCCCTTAACAAGCAGATCTCCCGAACTGGAAACCGCAAGCGACTCGCCTTTACATACTCGGTCATCGCTCCCCCCCACAGCATTACAAAAAATGACGTTTTTTTGTAAGGTTTTTGCTAATACCTTCACACATTCCTCTGCATCCTTATCAAGGTCGCGCAAATATGGCATAGCAGTCAGACAGATTAAAACATCAACCTTTTGTGTCTCATGGATGATATCAGAACTTTTAAAAAGGTGGTCTCCCATAACAAAACCTAATTTCCTCTCTTGAAACTCCCACAACAACATCGAAGGCGCCCCCCAAAACTCCTGAGTTGGATCATGCCTCGACAAACAACCTAACTCCCGGTGCTCGCCCCCCTGTAGGAGAACTTCTCTTCGATATAGAATCGCAATACAATGAGAAAACAAGCCTTCCCTCTCCTCTAGTACACCAACCACCAGAGGCACCTCTCCAATCTCCTTTGCCATCTCCTCTAAGACAGCCCTAGATTGGGCAATGAAGTGAGCCTTATACCCTAATCCTCCGATCGGGTATCCAACCAGAGAACCCAAAGGGCTCACAACACATTCAGCCCCCTCATCCAACGCAGCACGGTAAGCATTAACGAGAGTTTTAGCATTCTTCTGGAACCCTCCAACTACAGAGTTCATCTGGATAACTCCTATTTTCATTTCCTTAGTAACTAATGACGATCTCCGGCCTTCGACACTCTACCAAAGCCCATACTTATGAAAAGACAAAGCATACACTCCCATGAGCAAATTGGCTACTGCATGCATCACAACAACCGCAGATAGACTCCGAGTTTTTACCGTTAAATAATAGGCTAAAGATCCATAAATAAAAGCTCCGCAATAATCTACTGGAGCATGCGCTAAGACAAACAATAATGTCACGACCCCATATGAGACCACAGATCCCTGCCCAAAGGGAAGACTCCAAAACCTATCACGAGGACCATTTCTATCCAGGAGGTAACGCATCAGGAATGAGCGCCAAAACAACTCTTCGGCTAAGGACACGACAACAACCGCTCGCCAAAATCTAACGCAAATGATTCCATAATACGCCAAAGAGCCTTCCGAGAAAACTTTTGCATCAAATCCCTCTCGTCTCTCCTGCACCCCAAACCACTTCAGTACCCCTTCTGGATTTTCTGAGAAACCCCAGACATCATACAGGTGAGTAGGCAGAATCCAAAAGGCAATCCCTATTACTCCCATCACAGCCCCGGTTACTATATGCCTTGAGAGCGTAAATTCGTAGTGCCTTCTGAAAAATAGCAGAAGACCTGAGATAAAAGACGCCTCCACAATTAACAGCACATATTCTGGTCGACGACGCCACCAAGCCAACTCCGAATGATCTCTAAAAAAGCCTATTTGGGGCAAAAAAAGCTCACCTAGTAACCCGATGAGCAATAAAGTGGCTAAGGGAACTATGTGGGCTAACGAGCGATCTGCTCTCCACTCTAATAATCGTTCCCTTAACATATGGTTTAAGATTTAAGTGTCTCTACAAACTTCTCCATGCGATCCATCGCCTCTTCTATTTTATCAAAGGCTGTCGCGTAACAGCAACGTAGAAAACCTTCCCCACAGGCTCCAAAAGCTGTCCCAGGAACGGCTGCTACATCTTGCTCCTCTAACAATCTCAAAGCAAATTCATGGCTCGTCAGACCAAAAGCTGAAATATCAGGAAAGACATAAAACGCTCCACCCGGTGTATGACAATCGATGCCCATACTATTGAGCCTTTTTACCATATAGTTTCGACGTTGCAGATAACTATCCTTCATGTTTTGCACCGCTTCTGTTCCATTATCCAGAGCCTCAATCGCAGCAGCCTGACTGGTAATAGGAGCACATAGCATCGCATATTGGTGGATCTTCATCATGGCATCTACAAAGACCTTTGGTGCACATACATAACCCATTCTAAACCCAGTCATAGCAAAAGCCTTCGAAAACCCGTGAAGAAGGATTGTCCGCTCTTTCATCCCCGGAATCTGTACTATACTCAACCCAGGATCACCTTCGTAAGTGAGTTCACTATAAATTTCATCAGCTATAACAATGAGATCATGCTTAATACACACTTGAGCTATCTCCTCTAACTCTTCTTTGGTCGCAACGGCTCCAGTGGGGTTCGTTGGATAATTTAGGATCAACACCTTACTCTTTGGTGTAATTGCAGCTTCTATATCCTTAGCCTGCACTGCAAAGTTATCCTCCTTACGAGTCGAGACTGCTACAGCCTTCCCCTGAGCCATAATGACACTAGGACTATAAGATACGTAACAAGGTTCATGATAGATCACTTCATCCCCTGGATTACACAACGCTCTAAGTGCCAAATCCATTGCTTCAGAGACTCCTACCGTTACCATAATCTCGGTATTTGGATCATATGTCTCTCTGAAAAACTTCTGTACATACTTCGCGATAGACTTACGAAGAGTAAGCAACCCGAGATTTGACGTATATGTTGTCTGTCCCTTTTCTAGAGAATAAATAGCTGCTTCTCTAATATTCCAAGGGGTCTTAAAGTCAGGCTCCCCCACTCCTAATGAAATGACGTCATCCCGACCTATCACGAGCTCAAAGAAATCTCTAATCCCTGAGCGAGGAACAGACTTTACTGTTTCCGAAATCTTCTCCTGATAATTCATCTTCTCGAATACAATTAAGGTGCAACAGGGAGCCTTCTCGTCTCCTCTTCTTTCTCAAACAAAATCCCACTACGCTTGTAAACCTTCAGTTGAAAGTGAGAGCGGGTGGAGATCACTCCATCCATCGTTGAGAGCTTTCCTGAGACAAATGACGCAACGTCTGTTAAACTCTTTCCAACCACCTCAACAATCAAATCATACCTGCCACTAAACAAGGCGCATGATGACACTTGGTCAAAACGGGAAATACGCTCCGCAATCCGATCAAAACCGCCTCCTCTTTCGGGAGTTACTTCAACCTCAATGAGAGCTCTCACCCCAGCATCATCAACCTTCTCTCGATTAATAATGCATGGTTGCCCTAGTATTACGCCTTCCTTGATCCACTGAGCAATTTTTTCTTCAACTTCCTGCTCCGTCAGTCCACACTCACGTGCAAGTTCTGCGTTAGACTCAAGTCCCCTGTATCCAAGCAGTCGTAATAGCTTTTCCATGGAGCACATTTTTAGACACTTTTTCACACAAAATGCAATTAAAACTGTTAAGACTTAAATTTTTTCTATTAACTGTTTAAATAAAGAATCTTCTCTTCTGGCATACAATATGATCGTTCAAAAAATATCTCTTAATATTGACCATTACAATCTTATAGGGAATTGGTTTTTACCAAACGATTCTATTATCGGAACAGCTATTCTCATACACGGTCAAGGGGATCACTCCCAAGCCTATCGAGAAGTGGCCTCGATATTCTGCCAACATAATATTGCTATCTGCGCCGTTGACCTTCCTGGTCATGGGCTCTCATCAGGGAAGCGTGGTGACATCTCATCTATGGAATTCATGACTAAGGTCATTCAAACATTAGAGAGAATATGTGAAAAAAAATTCCCAAAAGTCATAAGAGGTATCGTAGGGCATTCAATGGGTGGTCATGTTGTATTATACCACATCCTTACAACCTCGACAGCTTACCAATTTTGCTGGCTTAGCTCTCCCCTTTTAAAGCCTTCTTCTCTAAAGCCTCCCTTACTCATTGAAGCCTTAAAAGCTATAGCCCCACTTTTCCCTCTACTCACAGTGGACACTGGAGCATCCCGAGCGATTTGTCGTCGATTGCCAATAAACACCCCTCACTCTCAAAGAGCTAATTCCCTCTACCATAGAAGAATATCCCTCAGATGGGGAGTAAGCTT
Organism: uncultured Verrucomicrobiales bacterium; assembly: GCA_964445335.1. Classification (GTDB taxonomy): domain Bacteria; phylum Verrucomicrobiota; class Verrucomicrobiia; order Verrucomicrobiales; family Akkermansiaceae; genus WTJZ01. The sequence goes on along the minus strand of CAYUKP010000008.1, from coordinate 10,841 downwards.
ATTACATTCGGAATCTCAGCTTGAAACTCTATGTAAGCAATGCACCAAACCACCCATCACTCTAATTACGAACGGAGAAGAGGATAAAATTGTCTCCACTCAATACACCAAATCTCTCTTTACAGCATGCTCTTGGCCAAACCTTGAAATGCGTATTCTCCCAAGAACCTTACACGAACCTTTCAAAGACATTAAAAAACAAGAAAACTTTGACCTCTTATCACAGTGGCTTTCGACATCCGTCATCAGCACCTTAATGCCCTTATCCTAAAAAAATTTATTCTTATGAAAAAGTCTTTCATTAACCTTTCACAAACCCTTCTGCTCATTTCGCTTACCGGCCTATCCGTTACACACGCCCAAAACGTCAACTGGGGCACTGGACATAGCTATTCCGACACCTCCTATTTATCCTACACTTCTGATGGTGCGCCTGATACAGGTAACATCACTTGGACACTAGGGTTCTTTACCAATTCCTTCACCCCTACCGAAGAAAATGTGAGCGAATGGGCAAGTTATTGGGTCACTCTAGATGAAACATCTAACGCGAATACCAGTGACAAGCAATGGGGCGTCTCCGCGAACTTTTCTGTTTTGGGTGTAATTTCTTCCGAAAACTCTAATATACTAGGCTCCTACGCCCTCTCAGGTGGTTCCAATACAGGCATTTCATCGGGGGACTTTGTCACCGCTTCAGGAGAAACCATCTGGGTCTTTGCCTATAATGACCTAACTCAAATAGGAACAAGCGAGGGGGAAGCGTTGCTCTATTCATATAACACCACATACCCTTACTCTCGTAGCACTGTTGGAGCCGACCTCAGTACCACAAATAATATGGAAATTGATGTTGTCTGGGGACGCATTGACCGAGACTACCTCAATATTGGAGGGTTTCAAAAAGGAGGAGGGTATTTCTCACACCCCATTCCCGAAGGAGTCGGCCAAATCGACGGAGCTGAAATCACAGGAGCAACATTTGAAGCACAACTAGGAAGCTGGAGCAGTGTATCATCTTATGAAAACTATAGCGGGGCCATCAGTCAAACATCATATACATCATCTGACCTCCTCCCAAGCGCAGATCCAGAGAGTCGAGGTGTGTCAAATGCATTATCATACGCTCTAAACCTTCCTCTTTCGGGCAATCTAGATAAGAATCAGCGAGCTAAGCTCCCGCGTGCTAAAAGGTTAACAGCTGACTCCTCAATGGGTATGAGCTTCCACATGCCTGAATCCCCCCCTGAAGATATCACCTACTGCATCATGGAGTCACAAGATCTAACGAGTGATAGCTGGGTAGAAATTGCTCGCAAGACAGGCTCTTCTGCATGGTCAGGGCAAGCTGAGGTTTCAACAACCGCAAATGCAGAAAATTTAGAAACCTTCGTCGAACCTGTGATGTCTGACAGCACACGCTCTTTCCTTAGGCTTGATGTCATTCTATCTGAATAGGATTACCTCTGACCACTACATGAAGCCATCTGCTTGATGGCTTCATACGACAACCTATGTCTCAGAACTTGACGGCTACAGCTTGACGTTCAGACGCATCGGCTACCTCAAATAGGGTAGCTTTTGTAAAACTAAAAAAGCCCGCAAGAATGTTAGTAGGGAAGCTCTCCAAACTTGTATTATAAGCAGTCACAGAATCGTTATATGCCTGACGCGCGAAAGCCACTTTATTTTCTGTAGAAGTCAACTCTTCACCTAGCTGCATCATATTCTGATTAGATCTAAGGTCTGGATAACTTTCGGATAAGCTCCAAAATTGTCCCATCGCTCGATTTAATCCAGAATCCGCCTTTGCTAAATCTTGCACCTCATTACTCTTCGCACTACCTCCTGTTTTCCCGCACGCTTTATGGGCGACATTTCTGGCGGAAATCACCGCCTCTAAGGTCTCTTTCTCATGCGCCATGTAAGCTTTCGCGGTTTCGATCAAATTAGGAATGAGATCGTATCTACGTTTAAGCTGAACCTCAATTTGAGCGAACCCATTACGGTACCTATTCCTACGCTTCACTAAGGTATTATATTGCGTAACCAAAAACAGCGCGGACAAAATAATGCAAACAATAAGAGCAATAAGAATAATAAGTAAAGTATTCATCGCCTGACACTTTAAGTAAAAGTTAAGCTTGATGCTATGATAAAGACTAGGAATATTACCGTATCAAAAAAATTTCTTCTCAATTAATTAAAACAGTCGAATTTGCGGCGATTGATTACGAATCCGCTGGAGCACGTAAAGGGGAAACCGATGAACCTGTTCAAATAGGTATTGTGACAGGATCAATCCAAGACGGGATAACCGATCACTTCACCTCTTACATTAAGCCCAAAAAGGAAGTCATGTGGCAAGCCAGTCGCGTTCATGGGATTACGGCAGATGACCTACAAGATGCTCCCAACTACCTTTCTCTCTGGCCAGACATTCAGCGACTCCTGTCAGGACGTATTCTCATTGCCCATGCATGTGGAACGGAAAAACGATATTTACGCACCTTTCCGGGACACTCATTTGGACCTTGGGTTGATAGTCTAACTTTAGCCAAAGCCAGCCTTCCTGAGTTGCCTTCACACTCCTTAGGTAAACTCCTCCCTTACTTAGGAAAAGAGTTCGAAAACCTTCACATCCACGAGGGACGTAAATGGCATGATGCCTTATATGACGCAGCTGCTTCGTTTTTCTTTGTACGCAACTTAGTCCTAGAGCTCAACTTATCAGAAATGCCCCTCTCCATCCTACTCAATCCTAATGCTCAAAAGTACTATACTCTACGCGCATCACGAGAAGAGAGCTCCAGTCCTCATCACCTAAAACCAACTGAATAGAGGGGCATTTAACTAACTTAAACCGCGCTCAAGGTTCAAAACTCTCATACAAGACAAAATAACTTTTCCTTCTAAAAGGCTTTGTATCTCTAAAATTCGTGATGAGATAGCTTCATGACTACGCTTTACTCATGGAATGTAAATGGTATCCGAGCTGTCCTCAAAAAAAACTTTGAAGAATTCGTAACAGAACACGATCCAGACATCCTATGCTTACAAGAAACCAAAGCGCGACCAGAACAAGTAGAACTTCCTCTAAGTCTCTCACACTATAAGACGTACTGGAATTCAGCAGACAAGGCTGGCTATTCAGGTACGGCTATCTTCTCAAAAACACCCCCTCTAGAGGTCTCTTATGGAATGGGCATCCCTGAACATGACACTGAGGGTCGCGTAATCACGGCAACATTTGAGCACTACCACCTCGTTACAGTCTACACACCTAATGCTCAAAGCGGCCTTAAGCGACTCGACTACAGACTCTCTTGGGACCAAGTATTTTGCTCATACTTGAAAACCCTCGAAGACACAAAGCCTGTTATTTTTTGTGGAGACCTTAATGTCTCACACCAAGAGATCGATCTAGCAAGACCTAAGGGAAACCATATGAACCCTGGCTTTTCAGATGAAGAGCGTGAAAGCTTCACTAACCTTCTTGCTAATGGTTTTACTGATACCTTTAGAAATGCCTTTCCGACTCTAGAAGGAGCTTATTCGTGGTGGAGTTATCGAGCAGGAGCTCGACAGAGAAATGTGGGCTGGCGTCTCGATTACTTTGGAGTAAGCAATACCATTCTCCCAAGAGTTTCAAACCCAAAAATTCATGCTGATGTTCTAGGCAGTGATCATTGCCCAGTCTCTATACAATGGGACTAACCCCTTTTCAAAACTAAAAAACTGATAAGAAAGGACTCCTTCTTATTCCTTATGCACACTTGCGTGCGTTAGAATGTGCACCTTCGATAAAGTGATCACTTGCAATCGTGAATACCTTTTCAGCTATTAAAGAGGGGTGCATATCTCGAAACTCTTCCAAATGAATAATACATCCAAACTTGCTCAATTCTGAATGATCTACTACCTCCGCACAAACAGAAACAGCATACCTACTATTTAATGCCAAAGGCGAGTTAACCCTTGCATATACAAAGCCGAACTCTGATGCGAGAACTTTTGCCACACGCGAAGCCTCACTAACACATGAGGAAACCAGGATAATGTTTTTTAGTTTTTCTTGCATAATTCATAACCGCTATTCGCATGCCAACCTTCTAAAAAACTTCAAACCCTTATATTATAAAGGGGGTTGTCGCCCCCCCTTTAGCATTCGAGTGTGTTAATACAGAAAAAATTACGCCCAACCTTAACACCTCAGTAAATATTACGGCTCCAAACGTTGCTCTATTTTTCTAGAGACAATTTTTGTAGCTTAGGCGTAATCACATATTTACAATAGGAATTTGTTTTCTTATTCAAATTATAATAGTCTTGGTGAAATGCTTCCGCAGGATAGAATGTTTCGCACTTTTTGACTACAGTAACAATAGGATCTTTAAAATGCTGTTGATTTGCTTCTATAGAAGCCTCAACTACCCTTTGCTGTTGTTCACTATTATAGAAAACTGCAGAAGCATACTGAGGCCCTTTATCATTCCCTTGACGATCTTTGGTCGTAGGATCATGCATCTTCCAAAACCAATCCAAAAGAGATTCCGTTGATATTTTATTCGCATCAAATATTACACGAACCACCTCAATATGACCTGACTTCTTAGAACACACTTGCTCATATGTAGGGTTTTTCACATGCCCCCCCATGTAGCCAGACACAGCAGACTCAACTCCTTCTAATCGCTGGCAAGCGGCCTCTATACACCAAAAACACCCCCCACCTAATACTATAGAATCCATCTTCGGTTCCACAATGGTCTCAACTTCAGACTCTCCTTCAACTGAAGGAGTTTCTACTTCCTCGGAATATGCGTTCGTCATACATCCTACCATTAACCAAGCTACTATACTCTGCACTAATTTTTTCATCAATGGTCAGAGTATTGAAACTTTCTAAATATTCCACTTAATAATCATTTTTCCCGCCTCTAAAGCTCAACTGAATAAATCAGTCAGACTTCAACGCTTAGGAACAATCATCATCTTTTTAAAGCGTGACTTTCCGGCTGGTGATGATGTCTCGACAAACTGATCATCAGCTAAAAAGTTATGTACTAATCTACGATGATAAGCATTCAAAGGAGGTAGCCTCTTTGGCTTACCAGAGAGTTTCACTTCTTCCGCCATACTCAAGACCTTATCTCGCAACTCGGCTTCGCTCCTCGCCCTGTATCCTTCGCAGTCAACCCTTACTCGCTCACTCTCTGGTAACTTTGCTTGCAATACACGATTCACCAAATACTGAATGTCATCCAGCCTATCGCCTTTAGAACCTATCAAATGCTTTTGGTCTGGTGAACGAATTTGTAAACAAACTCCTTCATCCACCTGCTCAACTTCAACTTCTGCATCGAACCCTAATTGATCCAACATGTTCGATAAAATACTTACAGCTTCTTGTCCCATATTATATGTCAATATATGAAGGGGATCATTTGTCAGGTCAAGCCTCGTAATTTAATCTCATGAGGGAGTTATTTTCCTTGCTTCACACCAAGAGAGACGTATCAAGGAGGCGCTCGTTAGACAAAAGCGCATGACAAACAATGGAATACAACGAGACTCCAAGCGCTAACGTTCCGTTTATGCTAATTCTGACTTAAGATTAGCGACAATAAAATAATATTATGGAAGAAATCCTAAGAGATATGGTTGAAGCTGGTGTTCACTACGGACACCAAACAAAACGTTGGAACCCTAAGATGAAAAAATACCTCATGCGTATGCAAGGGGGAATCCACCTCATCGATCTCCAAAAAACTCAATCAGAACTCGATAAGGCTGCGACCTATCTTTCTGACATCGCAGGAAAAGGCAAAAAAATCCTTTTCGTTGGATGTAAGCAACAAGCTCAAGATTCTGTTAAAGAAGCTGCAGAAGCTGCGGGACAATACTATGTAAACTACCGTTGGCTCGGTGGTATGCTCACCAACCTCCCTACAATCAGAAAGTCTGTAGAACGCCTTAAATACTTAGAGAGCATCGAGAAGCAGCCTGAATATAAGGCTATGTCTAAGAAAGAGCTCTCCGCTCTCAAACGTGAGGAAGTCAAACTACGTCGTAACCTTGATGGGGTTCGTGACATGACACAAGTGCCTGATGCGATGGTTGTAGTAGATATCACTAAGGAATCAATTGCGGTAGCTGAAGCAAAAAGGCTCAACATCCCTGTCATCGGTATCGTTGACACCAATGGAGACCCGACAAAGGTTCAATACCCAATCCCTGGTAACGATGATTCTATCCGTTCCGTTCGTATCCTTCTTCAAAACCTTGTAGATGGAATCGTTTTAGCTCAAAAAGCTTAATCTAAAAACCCTTTAAACTGACTCTTATTATGGCTATTACTGCTTCACTAGTAAAAGAACTCCGCGAGAAAACAAACGTGGGGATGATGGAATGTAAAAAAGCTCTAACAGAAGCAGGTGGAGACATCGATGCTGCTGTAAAGCTTCTCAGAGAGCGTGGCGCTGTAAAAGCTGCGAAAAAAGCTGACCGCGAAGTAAACGAAGGTACTGTTACAACCAAAATCAGTGCTGACGGCAAAAGTGGTATTCTCTTCCAACTCAGCTGTGAGACCGATTTCGTTTCCAGAAACGATAACTTCAAAGCTCTTGTTACAGAACTAGAAGACGCTCTCATCGCAACAGACGCGACAGATACCGAATCTGCACTCGCTGCAAGTCATGGAGAAGGAACCGTTGATGCATACCTCAAAGCGAAAGTTTTAGAACTCGGAGAGAACCTCGTTCTCAGCGATTTCACCAGATTCTCCGTAGAGGGTGAAGGCATTGTTTCTTCCTACATCCACATGGGCGGTAAAGTAGGTGTTCTTATCGAAGTTGCAACCGGATCTGACATCTCAAGTAAGGACGAATTCGTAAGCCTCGTGAAAGATGTAAACCTCCACATCGCAGCAGCAGCTCCATCAGGTCTTAACCGTGAGGATATCCCTGCTGAACTTGTCGAGGCTGAAAAGGAAATCTTCCGTAAGCAAATGGAAAACGAGAACAAGCCTGCTGATATCATCGAAAAAATCATCACAGGAAAGCTTGGTAAGTTCTACTCTGAGCAGTGCTTAACTGAGCAAGGCTTCGTAAAAGACCCAAGTGTTTCTATTAAGGAACTCGTAGCACAAGTTGCAAAAGAAACAGGTAGTGACATCGCAATCCAGCGCTTCACTCGTGTTTCAATTGGCTAAGTAAACCTTACGTCACCAACCCAAAAAGCCACTTGAAAATTCAAGTGGCTTTTTTCGTTAAGGGGGACTTCAGGAAACCTACACGTAGAGATTGTCTAAAATCCCCTTAGAATATTTTACATACGCTTAAGCTCTACGTCGTCTCAGAAGAAGCGTTACTCCTCCCAAGCCGAACAACAAGCTGGAACTAGGCTCAGGAATCGCCCATGTCCCCAACTGCGCCTCAAAGGTTCCGTCAGCCGCTGTAAATGCAGCCGTCCCCGTAGGTTGACTATCCTCTAACCTGTTAGAAAAATACCCTCCTGGGACGTAATACTCTCCATCTGGCCCCATAACTGAATCCGCTATTCCGTCATAATTGTAGTCATAATCACCATCTGCAAACACATAATCATCTCCACCCCAGAGCACTCCACCTTCCGCAGCATACTCCCGATCAATCTGTCCCCACACAACATCTATATCATACCCGTTGGTAGTAGCGATGTCATTTTGGGTTGTCTCGACATCACTTGGATAGATTTCATTATAGGAATACAATAAAGCTTCTCCGTCTTCTGACCCCAACATACTCAAATCATTATAGGCAAACACCCAAATCGTCTCACCTGCAGCTGTAATAAAGTCGCCTGAACTAATACCTGTTGCAGAGCCACCTCTCACCGCAAAAGAACCAGCAACATCATCTTGAATCTCACCTAAAACAGAAAAGTTTGACGTAACCCCCCATTGGTTTGTCCCTTGAATACCATTCGTTGTCGTATCTACTGCGACCCAATTTGCAGCCCAGTCAGTCCAGTTTGTCTGAGTTGGGACAAAGGCATTAGCAAAATAGCCTAAATCCCAAGTAATCTGACCTGTATCTGCAGCACCTGACGAAGTGTATGACATATAGCGATCCTCATCAAAACTACTACCTGTCCCCCATCCAACGTTTTGCGCCATTACAGGAGAAATCAGTGCAGAAGTGATATACAAAAATTTTCTAGTTCTAACCTTCATATGCATCTCTTTTTACTACAGATAACCAATATATAAATTAATAGGAAGTTTTTTGTTGTTTTTTCGCCTCTCTACATTCGCCTAACTAACACAGATCTTAAAACTACCAAAAGAAACCCCTTTTAACAAAAACAATCAAAATAAAATACCCTTTTTAATTATTCGTTTGAAAAAACACATCAACACAGCTTAAATAATTCTATGTTTTTTAGAGTAGCTACTACCTTTGTGTTTTCTCTCTTTATGATTCAGGCTACTATAGCGATGGAACTTGTACGCCTAACAGGTGAAAGCTCCCCAAAAGTAATATCCAAGCACCTTGATGTCTCTATCGAAGGGAATGTAGGTTACAATACCGCTGATACAAGCTCTCCACTTTTAGGATACTGGACTAGTGCTTCTGTTACTGGAAATGCAAATACGAGTAACGAAAATATTCATAATGCCTTTCACTTCACCGTTCGCGACCTTGAGAGTGGGGCGTCCCTCACCCTATCAGAGATAACCTTTGATTATCACCGTAAGATCCTAAACGGCTCCCACCCTGTCATGGAGGTCTTCCTTGACTCAGGGGGTGGATATGGAGACGCTATACTACGAGTGGATGACGAGCCGACCTCCTCTCAAGTCACCACTTCGCTTTCCATCCCTTATGATGTTGTGGTTCAAAATGGCGACACGTTAACCATTGGATTCTCCTTTTCAGATCGACATGGGATGACCTCTCGCACCCATCTGATCGATAACTTTCGCATTGTAGGAAAGGATCAAATTATCCAATATGGCGACAACATAAAAAAACATGGCGCCTCTCTAGCCTCTCTTATTGGTGACGAAACTCCTGAATCCATCTCACCTTACCTCGACGCTTCATTAACGGGAAACACAGGCAATAGCCCAGACTATCTAGATGGTCCGGTTGGGTATTGGACAAGCGCCAGAGCTACTACTAATACCTCTAGCAATACACAAATTTACACCGCCTTCACCTTTACGGCCACAGACCTTTCAGACACCCAGTCCATTCAATTAAAAGCTTTCAATTTCGACCTTCATTGGAAAACCCTCAACGGCTCAAACCCCGTTGTAAACCTCTATGTAGACTATGGAGAAGGATACGAAGAGACACCTCTATTCACCGAAAGCGCGGGCCCTACTGCAGATGTTGATATGAGGTCTTACTCCGTATCCATCGATAAACTCTTAACCAACAATGAATCTGTGACGTTCGGTTTCTCCTATTCCGACATCCACGGCCTCGTAAGAAGAACATACACTATTGATAATGTAGACTTGAGAGGAACAACCAACCTCGAAGCCTTAACATCAGGACTAGATCTCAATCTCAATGGCGTCAGCGACCTCTGGGAATATAAATACAATGCCTATGGCCTCGTGTATACTGACGAATTAAAAAACGCGGACTTTGATGGTGACGGAGTCTCCAATTATGACGAAGCATTAGCTGGCACCAACCCTAGGGACAAGAGTTCACGCTTCAGACAACGTCTCACTGCGTCATCGACAACAGACACGATGTCTGTCGAGTTTTCTACTACCTTAGGGAAACAATATGCGGTTCAAGGCAATGCTACTCTGGACTCATCTTCATGGGAGGATACGGATACGATTACTGGTGACGGAGGGCTTTATGCAATGGATCTTTCGGACATTAATGACTTAGACCGCTACTTTTACCGTATTGCTGTCACTGATATAGACAGTGACAATGATGGGCTCACCCAAGCTGAAGAAACATGGATTAGTGGATTAAGCGATACCAATACAACCTCCAATGGGGAGGACCATGACTACAATAAAGTGCTCTCATTGATGGAATCACTCAACAACTCACAACTCAGTCTTTCCGTCGACAGTTCAACCCTATATGAAGACCTCAGTAATAGGGTTGCTATTACCGTAGAACGTTCGGCTCCTGATGGCAACGAGGAGTTTTTAGAGCTTAGCTATGATCGGTCTTACGAGATTGTAGACACAACTGTCGTCACCTCAAATGCTGCCTCTTCAGGGGATTACCAAATCACAGACGCGGAAGGTACTGTTTTAACTACTCCCACCTTTACCATCCCGGCAGGAGAAACATCTACAACCCTCTACATAGCAGCTATCGATGACGGCACTATTGAACCAGACGAACAACTCTCCTTCACTATCGCTGACGAACTCCAAGTCACACTCTGGATCAGTGATTCCGAAGACACCTCCAGCGACGACTATATCGCCATTTCTCAAGCTGGACACTTCCTGTCACAAGCCTCTATGGGGGGAACGCCTGAGAGCATTTCTGAACTCGCCAACGAAATCAAATCTGTAGGGTATATCACCGCTTGTGAAAACTGGATCGATTCTCAACTCCTTCTCCCGAGAGAATCCTCTACAACGGACGACTGTTTTGCGTTTCAAACAGCCTACCTCGGAGAGGGAAATAATGTTCCTTCCATTAACATTCAAAACTTTGAACTCATTTGGTGGGGCAAGATGGTGCAAACCCAAGAACAATTCCGTCACCGCATGGCATATACTTTAAGCCAAGTCTTTGTCACATCTAGTGCCTTTTGGGCCAACTCCGAGCGCTACAATGTTTGGAGGTCTTACACCTCATATT
>CAYUKP010000007.1:5624-28623 GCA_964445335.1 uncultured Verrucomicrobiales bacterium | reverse complement strand
TCTCCCGAACCAATTTTATAGGCCGGAACATAAGGATCAATCATATCAATAGCCTCATGAGAATAGGGTGAGGTAAAGAAATCAATGCCGACCTCTTGGCAGGTGTCATGAAGCGTTTGAGTCCAATTGTCTGGGACAGATGCTTGCTTGTAGACCTCAAAGACGGATTGCTTCCATTTGGATTGGTGCGACTGTTGGCCTCCTAAGCTTTCAAACCCCTCTTTACTCACGATGGTTTGAGCCTTGAAATGTTGAAACTTGGCTGCGTCCGCTCCAGCCTCCTTAGCTAAGTAAATCAGTTTTTTTGCTCGCTCTAGATCGCCGTCATGATTGGCGGCAATATCCGCAATAAAATAGGTAGGATGACCGAGGCCAATTGTTTTTCCATTAATAATAAGATCTTTCATACTGTCGTTATAAAGTGTTGATGACGGAGGCTGCGCTTAAAGGTGGGAGACTGATCTGTTGGTAATATTTATCAGAATTCAGATGAGCGCTATACGCTTCGCCTTGAGGAATACGGCTTGGGAATACTTGATGGGTCATTTCCTGAGGGAATCGCTCTTTCATTAGCTGAATGAACTGATACTTCGAAAGCACCTCTTGGCATCCAATATTGTAGACGCCTGTGAGGTTATTTTCTAAGGCATAATTAAGATGGTGGCCTAATTGTGTAGCAGAGATAGGCGTGAAATAATAATTTGTGTATCCGTTAATATCCTGACTCTTGAGAGAGCTGTAAGCCCATTCTGCTAAGGTGCCTCTCGAAAGATCAGGGGTGAGACCGACGGGAGTGACACGACAACAGAGAGTCGAGGGATTGGCCTCTAAGCACGCTTGTTCGCCAGCTGCCTTTGTCTCCGCATAAAAGGTGGCAGGGTTAAGCGGATCAGATTCGCGATGACCTGTTTCTTTTTCGTCACCTCCATACACCGCATCAGATGAGATATACACCATCTTGCCCCCCCATTCTAGGAGAAGCTCGGCAATTAAGGCGGGGCTGAGGGTGTGTATCCTTTGGGTGTAATCCCGCTCCCTTTCGCATACGTCTTTCTGAATAATTCCCGAGCCGTAGATGACGACATCAGGTTTGAGCCTTTGTATGAGTTCTCGGACGGCCTTTAGGTCTGCTACGTCCAGCGCATAGAAAGGCGATTGCTGGTAGCGATTGGTTCTACCAGAGCAAAGCAGGTTATGAGAGCGCTCTCGTAAGGCATGATAAGCGTTAGAGCCTAACATACCAGAGCTCCCAAGGAATAAAACAGTCTGGGGTTGCGTCACGGTGCTAGAGAGGGGTCACATGCGTGGAAATTTCGTCTCTCAACTGCTCAACGGTGAGAAACTCCGCATTATTTGAAGACGTGTAATGGAACCCTTCGGGGACTTTCTGCGCATCAAAGTGTGTCAAAAATTGTGTTAAATCCCACTTTGTGACTTGAGGAAGAATGACATAATAGGTGCCTAAATCATACGTTGTATAGGAATCTGAACTGGTAATCATCTCCTCGTGGAGCTTTTCCCCTGGTCTGATACCTATGACAGGGTGCTCGCAATCTGGGCCAATGGCCTCAGCCAACTCGGTAATACGATAAGACGGAATCTTAGGAACATAAAGTTCGCCACCCCATGCCCTCTCTAAAGCGTAGAGAACCATGTCCACTCCTCCTTGTAAGGAAATATTGAAGCGTGTCATTTCAGGCGAGGTGATGGGTAATGAGCCACTGGCCTTCTTTTTGATAAAGAAGGGGATAACTGACCCGTTGGAGCCCATGACATTGCCATACCTGACCACCGAAAACTTAATGTCCTGACTGCCTTTGATATTGTTGGCTGCAATAAAGAGTTTGTCGGAAGCTAGTTTGGTTGCGCCATAGAGATTGATTGGGGCGCATGCCTTATCAGTCGATAAGGCCACTACTCGTTTGACGCCTGTTTTGAAGGCTGCTTTAATGACGTTTTCCGCGCCTCCAATATTGGTTTTGACACATTCATCTGGATTGTATTCCGCAATATGAACGTGCTTCATGGCGGCGGCATGAATGACATAGTCTACTCCATTAAACGCTCGTTCGAGTCGTTCTGAATCTCTCACATCTCCAATAAAGAAGCGAATGGCAGGAAATTTATCAGCAGGGTAGTCTTGCGCCATCTGAAATTGCTTTTGCTCATCTCTGGAATAGATGACGACGCGCTTCACATCTGGGTATTTTGCAAAAATCTCTTTGGTGAGAGCTTGTCCTAATGAGCCAGTCCCTCCGGTAATTAAAATGGATTTATTCTGTAACATTTCTCGTTTGTTTTTAACTAGCATTCTGAGCCTTGGCTACTCGTCTGGCTCGCATGACGTATGCATAAACACCTCCGATTGCCACCCAGTGAGGAATGGCCGCATAGGGGCCTTCATATGTCATCTGTACAAAGGAATTGGCAAGCCCAGCGATCACGAAGCTGATCATCATGAAGAGTCCATAATCTACGCGACCACGGGAGAGAAACTGCCTTGCAAAGCGTCCTATACGGAAATAAATGCCTGCTTGCATGAGGGTAAACAGAATAACCAGAGGAAACCCGAGTCTTCCTAAAATGGTGAAAAAGATATTGTGCGGGTAACGTGAAAAGCCTGCTTGAGATAAGACTTCTGGAGTCATGCGAACCCCTAAGACTTCCTCTGCAAAAGGACCTGAAATATCGCCTCCAAACCCAAAGCCAGTCCAAGGGCAAGTTTTCCAAGTGTCTTCAGTAATGATTCGCCACCAAGAAAGACGCCATGAGGTTGTACTAGAGTTCCCACTATGGATGTCTAGCTCTACAACTTCCGAAAAGGTGTTGAGGTGGGCACTCTCGATGTTCAGGTCGATGCCAAACAAGAGAATAATACTAAAGGTGACGACCAAGATGACAGATACTAAAATAGAGGAAAAAATTAGTTCCTTTCGTTGGGTAAATAAGATGAGTGACCCAAAGAGGCCGAGAAGGCAAAAGACCCCAGCGGTCTTAGAAAAGGATAATACAATAATTGCTAAGAGAGCATACATGATGTAATGGGGTTTTGCTTCAGATGCTCCTTTGAGAAAAGAGGTGGCGGCAGACGCTGCTAAGATCGGAGAAGCAATGTCGTCGTGCGGGGCAAAGAGGCTTTTAGCATAAGGGAAAACCTCATGGATTTTCATGGTTGCCCCCGTGATATTACAGGTCAATCCTATTAAAGCTAAGGGCCCCATGATCAGAAACATTTGCTTTAGAAGTCGCAGGTTTTCCTCTCGTTGACAGGCTGTAATGGTCGTAAAGGTATACAGGGCGTAATAAGCAATACAGGCGTCCCGAATGGCCATCATTCGAAATCTAGGGAAATCAAAGAAGATAAGCCGAGAGCCTGAATAGGCTAAAAAGAGGAAGAGGGCGAGTAGTCCAAATTTGGAGATAAAGATACTACGCCAAGTGTCAGGAAATCGTAAGAGAAACCCGATCAAACAAAGAACCAAACAGACCTCCGAAACATAGAAAGGCTCAAAGGGCGAGATGTAAGCAAACCCTTTTCCTCCAAAGGCATACCCAGTGCATACAAAGAAGAGAAACTTCACGTCCAATCCAATCCTCGGTTTAATGAGTAAGAGGATCGTTGTGAGAATAAAGAGTGCAATCGTAAAGATTTGGTAAAACTCTGGAAGGACAACAATCCACTGCGCGGTAAACATTCCCAAGAGAATGACGCAGATGAGGATTAAGACGGCTTTGATTTTGTTATTCATCTCTCAGGTAGCGTTTGTATGATAGATTTTCTACACTAGGCTTTGCCTAAGCATTTACGGAAATATGCAACGGTCTTTTCTAGTCCTTCATCTAGACCAATTTTTGGCTCCCATTGTAGTGTTTCTTTGGCGAGTGAGATGTCGGGCTTTCTTTGTTGGGGGTCGTCCTTCGGCAAGGGTTGGAAGGTGAGTTTAGATGGGCCACCGACAATCTTTAAGACCTTTTCGGCGAGTTCGAGCATCGTAAACTCGCCAGGGTTTCCGATGTTGAACGGACCAATTTTATCGGATTGGTCCATAATTCTGACGAAGGCTTCTATCAAGTCATCGACATAACAAAACGATCTGGTTTGGCTGCCGTCTCCATAGATGGTGAGGTCTTCACCTCTAATGGCCTGACAGATGAAGTTTGAAACGACACGCCCGTCATCAGGGTTCATGCGTGGTCCATAGGTGTTGAAGATTCGGCCAATTCGGATGTCGACACCGTTTTGGCGGTGATAATCCATGAAGAGGGTTTCGGCCGCTCTTTTACCTTCATCGTAACAGGAGCGGATTCCGATGGGGTTGACATTCCCCCAATAGTCTTCGGTTTGAGGGTGGACTTGTGGGTCTCCATAGACTTCAGAGGTTGAGGCTTGGAAGATTTTCGCATTGGTTCGCTTGGCTGCGCCTAGGCAATTGATAGCTCCCATGACAGAGGTTTTCATGGTCTTAATCGCATTGTACTGATAATGCGGAGGCGAGGCAGGGCAGGCCAAGTTGTAGATCTCCTCGACTTCTACCTTGAAGGGGTCGATGATATCATGACGAATTCTTTCAAAATGCGGGCTTCCAATGAGGTGATAGACATTAGCCTTTGAACCCGTAAAGTAGTTATCCATGCATACGACATCATTACCGTCTTTGATTAATCGGTCACAAAGGTGAGAGCCTAGAAATCCGGCTCCGCCGGTAACAAGTATGCGTTTCATTAGTACAATTTGTTCAGATAAAGTATGTCCTAGCCTAATGAGGAATGAGATCAATGAAAATAGAGGCCTTCCTGTGGAACTCTTAGTTATGAGGACTTCTGGAAGCTTCTTATTTCAATTGCTGGTAATGTTTCATTCCTGTGAGTTGCAGAAAAATTCGTGTGAGAAAGTAGGTGTTCGCTATCACATAGCGCTTTAAGAGGCGCTTAGGGTCTTGGGTGATACGGTAGAGCCATTCGAACCCAGATCGTTGAATCCAGTAGGGGGCTTGTTGTACGCGTCCTGAATGAAAGTCGAAGGCCGCGCCCACGCCGATAAATATGATGCCGTGATCCCAGTCTTTAGTGAGATCGGGAAACTTCTCTAGAAAGTCATGCGCAAACCGCTCTTGCTTTGGAGTGCTTAAGCCTACCCATAAAAAGTGCGGACGTTTTTTTTGTAGTTCCTCATACAGGTTGTTCTCCTCGGCCTCGGTTAAAGGACGAAAGGGGGGAGTCATTGTGCCTACTACCTGTAATTGAGGAAACTCCTTATGTAGACTAGACGTCAGTGTCTCTGCGACGCCTTCAGCTCCTCCATAGAAGTAGTGCCGATGACCCGAGGGGGCTGAGCTTGCCATGATGTTTTTCATGAGTTCAGGCCCGTAGACTCGGTCGACGAAGTCATAGCCATGTCCTTTCGCTAACCACACCATGGGCATCCCGTCTGGAGTCGATAGATAGGAGCGGTTATGAATCCTCTTTAGCTCCTCATCACGTTGAGATTCCACGACGCCGTGGACTCCTGTTATTGTTACAAATCCTTGAAATGCCTCGGTATCAACGGCCGTGTACAGGGCGTGTTCTGCGCTTTCGAGGTTGAGGCAACTTAGGCCGACTCCTAAGATATTTACTCTGGGAATCTGATGTAGTGTGGTAGGCATAGTGGAGAGGGGGATTAGTTCACAACGAGCTCCCCTCGCTTTCTGCGCTGGTACTGCTCTTGTATCCAATGATAGGTAATTTCCATCCCTGATCTAATATCGACCTCTGGTTCCCACCCTAGCTTTTCTTGGATGAGGGTGTTGTCTGAATTTCTTCCGCGCACGCCTTGAGGTGCATCAAGGTTGTAATGTCTATTCACTCGGACTCCTGCGATGTCCTCCACAATCGACACCAACTGATTAATTGTTACGAGTTCTGAGCGGCCTAAGTTGAGAGGGTCAGTATAGTTCGAGGCCATCAGCTTATCAATCCCAGTGATGCAATCGTCGATATACATGAAGGAACGGGTTTGCTCTCCGTCGCCCCAGATCTCTAGATCCATGTTACCAGAGTCAATACATTCGATAACCTTGCGACAAATAGCTGCGGGAGCTTTTTCTCGCCCGCCATCCCATGTTCCGAGAGGGCCATAGACGTTGTGGAAGCGAAAGACCTTAGAGATGAAGCCGAAGTCTTCCTCAAAGTTTTTACAGAGTCTCTCCGAGAAGAGTTTCTCCCAGCCGTATCCGTTTTCAGGCATTGCGGGATAGGCATCTGATTCCTTTAGAGCGATTACTGCTGCGTCAGATTGTCGATAGTCTGGATAAACGCAGGCACTCGAAGAGTAGAAATACTTCTCTAGCCCAAAGTGTTTAGCTGCTTCTAAGAGGTGCGTATTTATCAGAACACTAAGCATACAAAGGGAACGGTTGTGCTCAATGAACCCCATTCCACCCATATTACAGGCGAGATTATACACCTCATCGCATCCTTCGGTCAGAGAGAAGCAGTGCTCTCTGAGGCTCATGTCAGCTACGTGATTTTGTGCTTGGTCGAACGCCTGATACCATTGGTCTAAAGGTTTAATGTCAGCGGCTACAACCTCATGCCCTCGCTCCAATAAAACCTTCGCGAGGTGTCCTCCGATGAAGCCTCCAGCCCCAGCAATTAGTATTCGACTCATAATGATAAATAAAAAGTTTAAGGGTCTGTAGCAGATTCCCAATCTTCAGGAAATGATATATACGAAAGATCTGCAAAAGTTTCTTTCCATGTCCGATCTTCATAGGATTCGTAGGATAGAGCAATCTGATGCCAATCTAAAGGTTCATTGGTATGGTTGGTAAAGGGCTTCTTATCTGGTTGAGCTTCTAATTCTCGACGCCCAACTCGATATAGCTCCCGGAGAGCGGGAATCCCTTCGGGAAACCAGCGTGTCATGAGCTCCTTAGTGTCTATGATGTTTTTTCCATTGGCGCGAGCCATCAATCGCGCACAGTCCATGTAGTCTTGGCGCTTCCCGTAGGACATTTTACTCAAGATGAGCCAAGGGAAGGAGAGTTTAGGTTCAGCTGTTTGTAAGTCGAGGTTTCGCTGAGATGCCTCCAAGGCTTCAAGCCCCCAAGGCTGGGCTAATGCAATCAGGTTAAAGTGAATGCGATCGCGCTTTAAAACGTAGTATCCATGAGTATTGGAAAACATCGCCTGTTTTGTTACATAGGGTTGTAATCTCGTATGTGCTGTAGCGAGGTCAGAATATGACACATAGAGATCAAAGGAGTATGTCGCTCGTTCAGGAACATACTCTCTCATAACATAGGCGCCACATAAGGCGTAATCACAGCAGATCACATCATAGAATCGTGGTCTGCTAAAGCTCTTCCTTAGAATATAGTCTTCGTCATATTCTAGAGGATTCCATGCCATACTTATTTTGCTAAAGCTTGTGTAACCTTTTCGATGTCTTCTGTGCTGAGATAAGGATTCATTGGTAAGGAGAGGCATTGTGACGCGACACGCTCCGTTACAGGGAAGTCGCCTTTGGTATGACCCAAGGATGCAAAGACTGGCTGTAAATGCAGTGGAACGGCATAATAACTGACACTCGGGATATCCTGAGCCTTAAGGCGGGCTTGTAGGTCTGCGGGGTTTTCCGCCAATACTGTGTATTGTGCCCACACAGAAGTGTTGCCGTCTTTTACGACTGGAGCTTGGACTCCCAAGGAGCTGGCTTCTAAGGCTTGAGTGTATGCGGAGGCTACTTCGTTTCTCTTACGGATCTCGTCATCAAAGATTGCGATTTTTTCTAAGAGGACAGCAGCTTGAATGGTGTCGAAACGCCCATTGACTCCGAGAATGGGGTGATGATGTTTTTTTTCTTGGCCGTGAACCCTGATTTGACGCATCACTACAGCGAGCGTGTCATCATCGGTAAATAAAGCGCCACCGTCACCATAACAACCAAGCGGTTTGCTGGGGAAAAAGCTGGTAGATCCAATCTGAGAGAGTGCTCCTGAAGGCTGGCCATGGTGTGATGAGCCATAGCATTGCGCTGCATCTTCGATGACGGGGATGCCGTGTTGTTCTGCAATTTGGTTGATCTCGCGCATGTCGGCGGGTTGCCCGTAGATCCCCACGGGAATAATGGCTTTAGTTTTTGGCGTAATGGCGTCCGCTAATTGAGATGCATCCATATTCCAAGTGTCATCACAAATGTCGATAAAGACTGGGGTTGCGCCAACGAGTGCGATGACCTCAGCGGTAGAAATCCAAGTGTAAGGGACGGTTATTACCTCATCACCCGCTTGGACTCCCAGAGCCATAAGTGCAATGAGCAGAGAGTCTGTGCCACTTGCGGTAGTGATACAATGTTTCACTCCGGTGCGATCGGCGAGAGCTTGCTCGACCTCTCTTACTTCGGGGCCTAAGACATATTGTCCATGAGCAAGCACTGTTTGAATCCGGTGGTCGATCTTATCTTTGATCAAAGCCTGCTGAGATTTTAAGTCAATGAAGTCCATTTTTTGGGTTATAAATAATGATCTTATGAGAAACGCTCAAGCTAATTAGCTAAGTGTCCAAAAATGGAAAGAGTCGAGAGGGGATTATTTTAAGCCGTTTAGTTAACAGAACTTTACATGAGAGGCTGGTTCTTTTAAGATATAAGGCGGACTCTAGAGATCCGTCTTATTGTACAAATACATGTTTCGCTCGACCCTTCAATTTATGCGCGAAAACCTCTTTTTACTATGCCTTATTGTATTGGTTAGTATGGCGGTTGCGGTTCTGGCGATGCGTATTATTGTCCCTTCATATCGGAATTCTAATAATCAAATATATACGACAAAGTTGGGGCATCCAAATGTTTTGCGGAAAAGAGATCAACCATTACCCGTGCTTGTGGCCGATGCCAAAGTTCAGAAGTTTACGATAAATGTTATCGGAGAAGGTGTGTGTTCTAGTCAACCAACATTGGTGCCTATTGTGCCGATGGCGATTGTGACGGAGGTGCTTGTGGAAGAGGGCGATCGCGTCTCAGAGGGGGATTTACTGGCGGTGTTAGATGACAGTAAGGCGCGTTTGCAACGCGATGCCGCTGAGCTTGCGATTGCAACCGCCGAGGCTGAACTGAAACGTGTGAAGTTAGGGTCTGCTTATGTATTAGCGCAGGAACGCCCGATCAAGGAGCAGCTCAATAAAGATGTTGTTCTCACCCAAAAAGTCCTACTCTCCGAAAAGCTAGCGAAGTTTGAATCGGCTTACGAGAAAGGAGTGATTTCTCGGGTTAAGCTTCTGGAGGTGAGACAGGAGTATGCACAAATTAGTGAACGGTATGAGCAGGCCAAGCTTTCTACAGTGATGGCAGAAGATGGTGCCTTAGAGTCAGCTAAGATTGCGCAATATACCGTTGATGGAGCACAGCAGGCATTGCAAAGCCGTGAGGCGGAGCTGGAGGGGTATCGAGTCTATGCGCCCTCTGATGGGATTGTAGATCAAGTTTTGATCAATCCGGGGGAGTTCAATCAAGAAAGTGGTAAACCTGGTTTTCTTATCTCCAAGAGTCTGTGGTTTGATGCCTACTTTGATCAGTCAGATTACCAATATATCCAAAGGGATACCGAGGCTCAGATCAGCTTAGAAGCCTACCCTGGGAAGACCTTTTCCTCATACATTTACAATATTAAGCCCATCGTTAGCTTTAACAGTGGTGGTCCTGAAATCTCGCGCCCTTTACGCCCTAAGGGATCGGGAGCGCCTGAGTGGGCGGCGACTTTTAAAGCAAAATTAGCGTTTACAGCAGAGGATATTTACGACTCAGTTATTACGGGGATGACAGGGTTTGCGAGAGTCTCTTTTCCGTATGAGGCATTGGCTCTACCTCTAAAGGCTGTTTTATCGATTTCTGCTGGAGAGGGGATAGTGTATGTGGTTTCTGAAGATAATACTTGGGAAGTTCGAGCAGTAAAGGTCGGCTACATTGATTCGGAAAAAGTAGAGATTTTGGATGGTTTAATAGCGGGAGAGAGTGTGATTGTAGAGGGGCATTGGGTGTTGAAAGAAGGAGATGAAATCACCATTCAAGAGTAGTAGGTGGTTTTCAGGGAGCTTTCCGCAACTGCCTACTTTTGTGTCCCTTATAGCAACCGTGCTGTTTCTCGGGGCGACGGTGCTTGGGATTCAGAAGCCGTTTTATAGTCTTCCAATGTGTGATGAGCATGCAAACTTGATATTACAGGACAGTTGGTTGACCCCTTACTTTAAGGTCGCTCTCATCGGTTACTTATGGTTTGTGCTCTTTATTCTTTTGATCTTCTTTTTTAGACGAAGGTCTCCTAGAAAGGTACTACTTCATAGTCTCTTGCATGTGTTCTTAGCAACGTTGGTTTATCCGACTTTGCTGCTTTTCTTAGATCCAGACTCCGTAGGGGAGGGTGCGTGGATGCAGCAACAGCATGATACGATGACTTGGTTAGGCGGGGATGTGTATCGGGCGCATGCTGACAGAAGAATGGATTCAGGGCTCGGAATGCGCGCTCAAGATCCGCCTCTGCGTCTCGCAGTCTTTAGACCTCCGACCGAAGGGTTGGGATTAGACCGTTTAGATGATTGGGTTTCATGGATTGGGTATGGGCCTCATTGGACGCAATTTTTTGGGAAAGGATGGGCTTATACGGTATTCGGATGTGGCGGACTTTTGGTTACGTTACTAGGAGCTTATGGGCGTGTGTCTTTCCCCCATGCTCGACAGCTCATGAAGGAGCTAGCGGTTTGTACCCTTTGTTTTGTAAGTCTCTATGGTGTGCTCCTGTTCGGAGTGTATAATGTTGGACAGCGCAAGATGCATCAAGCCAAGGAAGCTACCGCTCATGGGGCTTATCAAGAGGCGTATGATTTTTTGAGATCTGCGATTCAGATCCTTCCTCCGCTAGCGAATGACTCCAGTATTATAGCGCAATTAGGGTATTATCAAGGACAGGTTGAGGTAGTGGATACTCCTGAATATCAATTGTATCATATCCTGTGGTTAGAAGATCGAGGGTATCATGATCGTGCTCGCACCTTGCTCCGAGAATTGGCCTCCCGTTCCGCGTCTCAGATGCCCAAAAACTGTGTGAGAGAAGTTGCACGGCATCAATTACGGATGGCGATCAATGATTTGAATTCAGGAAAGGTGAGTGCTTGTGAAGCCTTTCTGGATCAGGTTTTAGCTCAACGACCTTCCTGTATTCAGGCGCTCTTTCATAAACATTCGGTGAGCCTCCAAAATAATGACCTTGTTTCGATGAGAAGGGCTCATCAGCAACTCCACTCCTTGTATCGTGGATTTCGTAGCAAAAATAAGCGCGGAGTATTGGCAGCCTCATCTCTCTTGCGAGCACAAGCAGAGGCGAAGGCTGGCTATGTGCGCGAGGCATGGTCAAATAAAGTCAAATCAAAGGGGTTATGAAAAGGTTACGAGGGCATAATTTGATCACGCCTTTTTGGGTGACTTTGGCTTCTGTTCTTCTCTGGTGGGTGTGGACCAAGCAGTCATCACGCAACGTGCAACACTACCGGTATCAAGCACCTGAGGATGCTCACTGGATTACGACATCTGATCCAACTCAACACGTCGCTTGCTTCCGTAAGCAGATGACGTTGCCCAACGATGTCAAACACGCTTATCTGAGTATCGCGCATAATGGGGGATTTGAATTAGTAGTGAATGGTAACCATGTCGGAGCACAAACCCTTTGGCGTCCGACGCGACATTTTCAAAATGGCTTAACAGACTCAGGGCAAAGGCTTTCGAAGCTCTCTCCTGTGATTGTTTATAACTTCCCTAGAGATTACCAGTGGGTAGGACATACTTACGATTCGACTATTTTGCACTTTGATCTTACTCCACATCTTCAATCAGGAGAAAATACGATTTGTCTGGAAGCCCTAGCTCGTCACTCGTCTCCTTCTCTTATCGCTTTTGGGGAAATTCGTTTGAAAAATGACGAGGTGGTCACACTTCAAACAGACACGTCATGGCTAGGAGAGCCTGTTCCTCCTGATGGACAACAAACGAAATGGCAACTCCCTACATATATCCCAAAAGAATGGGGAAATGCCATAAAGTCTCCACATCAGCTTTCACGTGATTTTACTTCCTCCGTGCCTCCGTTGTTGTTTACGCATTATCAAGATACGCGGTGGAATGTCTGCGCAGAAGACCAATCCCAAAGCGCGTTTCTCTATTCAGCAACCTTTACAGTTGATAACCTGCAAGAGGAGGTTCCGTCTTTCCTTAAGGTCTTGACCTATAATAATCACTGGATTTGGGTTAATGGCCAGCTCTTACAGGGGGGGCTTTCAAAGAAGGCGTCTTACAACGGTGGTGAATGGTCGATAAAATGGCAGGGGCGTAGGCCTCTGGCGACGTTGCCTGTATTGTTAGATCCAGACGAAAATGCGAATTTTTTTGGAGGGGATAGATATGCTACTCCGAGTCACGGAGATCCTACGGTAAATGACTTTCGCCAGTTTACAACATATCTTGATAAACCTTCGACCTACCAAAGGATCAAGAGAGCGAGTCGGATCGAATCAGATACAAGGGAGGAGCAAACCAAAAATGGAGGGATGACTGACCCTTATGGGTATTATGAGGAGGTAAACGTCGCGGTTCCTCATACGGTGCTCCGTCCTCAGCTCAGTTCAGAGTATCAAGCGTATGATATTAAGCGGTTACTTCGGCAAGGAGAGAACACACTTACCTTACGTCTTGTTAATGAACTGAGTCATCGGTTAGATGTATATGGTGGGAGCAAGCCAACTCGGTTTGCGGTCTCAGGAATGGCCTCAGGAACTTCGCTTCACTCTTTGGAATGGATGGAGGGGCTTAGTGGCGTACCTGTTGCGCAAGGTGCGGTTGTTTCACCCACAGATATGCCTGCTTTATCTTTTATGGGCGGGGTGGATAAACGGCTCTCTTCAGAGATGCCCCTTTATATCTTCTTGTGCTTCTGTGGATGTTATATTTTGCAAAGAGTGCTTACTCCTTTGCGGGTATCCGCCATGATGGTAAGCTTAACACTTACTTTAGCTCTCATGTTGCAATGGGTCTGGGCAGAGCGAAGTGAATATCTTTGGACTCACACGGATGCATGGAAGCAATTTTGGATAGGGGGTGCCCTCTTGACTGCTTTTTTGGCAAACTTTAAGAGCCGTTTCTTTAGGGAGGATAACCTGAAGAAGGGAGGTGTTTGGATCTGTCTCGCCTTGCTTCTCTTAACCTTCTTCGTACGCGCATGGAAGGTAGAGCTTCAACCTATTGATGACGATGAATTTGCTTCGATACAAGCCATTCTATCCATAGCAGAGACCGGGGTGCCGAGTATTGGTAATGACGAGATCTGGTATTCTCGTAGCCCTGCCTATCATTACCTCGTGGCGCTTTTTGTAAAACTGTTTGGGGAGAACATTTGGAGTCTCCGATTGTATTCTGTTCTATTGAGTGTCTTCACAGGGTTACTCGTGTGGCAAATGGTGCGTGTGTATTTGAAGAGCTATTGGGCTGCGCATGTGAGTCTCTTGCTCTTTGCGCTTCATCCCTTTCTGATTTTTTCAGGACACGTGGCGCGATTCTATCAGCAACAGCAATTGTTTGTTCTGCTCATGCTTCATTTCTTTATTATGGGGTTTCTCTTGGAACCGTCTCAAAGGTGGCGGAATGGAGCGATTCTCTTGTTTACCTGTGCGGTGTTGAGCCAAGAAATTTCCATTGGTTTTGTTCCTGTTTTTTTGATTCTCTATCTGTTGTTTGGGAGGGGTGTCCCTTGGCGGTGGGAGCTACGCTCAGTTCTGTATTTGATCCTTTCTGGCTTACTGATTGTTACAGATATCGTTTTATTTAAGGTCAAGTGTATGACGCGCCCTGTAGGGGTGTCTCCAAATGTTGAGGCCACGTTAGCTCCTACGTTTTGGGAGCTAGGTAATCTGTTTACGATGTTTATTGGGTATTCGCGCCTCCATGCGCTCTTGTCAGTTTTTTATGGAGTGAGCTTGTGTTACGCGATTCGGAAGAGGTCTTCCCGCCTCATGATTCTTCACGCAAGCTTAGTGGTTTCTATCGTCTCGTTTAATTTCCTGATTACCTCTGTGAGCTTTCGTTACCTTTATTCTTTGATTCCTCTTTGGATTATTTTGGGTGTGCACGGGATGCTTGTTACGACTCGGTGGGTTGTAAAGCGCGAACGTTTAGATAAAGGTCGCCCGATTGTTCTGACGCATTGGGTGGCACTCTTCGGTGTATTGCTTTCCTTTTCCGTGTGGCGAATCCCAGGGGCTTATCAGAGAAAGTTGCTCGGAGATTCCAGTACGAGCTTGGCCTATGTTAGACAGCACCTACGACCAGACGATAAGGTCATGATTACCGAGCCACACCCTCATGCCGCCTTGGTGGAGTTGGGACGAGTAGACTATGATCTAGCAGTTCCAATTCTTTATGACTTTACGTATCAAGATGTGGATTCGGGAGGAGTAGTGAAGGATCGTAATGGAAACGCCATTGTTGTGAGCCGTTTATCACAAATTCAACGTATTTTTTCTCATGATGAGCGAGTATGGATCATTCTGAATCGAGAGAAGTTTCGCTCACGTAAAAAAAACTTACGTTGGGAATACCCAGGTGCGAGAGAAGAACTGTTTATTCGGCAGAACTGCCAACTAAAGTTTCGGTCATATTTGTGGCATGTCTACCTGTGGGACAGGAATCAAGGGAGGTATTCGAACTTTCGGAAAGAGCGCGCTAATTGGGTAGAGTAGCTCTCTCTATTCCACGCCAGAATTTGACTCCTCCGTAGAGAATTAGTTCGGTTAGGATTTGGATGGCTCTCCAGAGAATCGCTCCGGCTACGACCTCATCTCCTATGTTCAAAGGTTGAAAGGCTAAGAAAAGAACCCCTTCCCTAACACCCATTCCCCCAGGAGCTCCAAAGGCAAAAAAACCTACTATCCATGATAGGGCATAAGCGCCACTGACTTCACTAAAGGTCAGCGTATGGGGGAGGTGAATACCCTTGAGACAGAGAAAAAAGCCTACCGAATAGAACAGATTCAGTGTAATATATTCGGCGAGACATCTGAGATATCGCCTCTGAGGCATAGTATGGACCTGAGTTTTTGCCTTCCAAGATTTGTATCGAAGACGGACATTAAAGCTATTTCTTAGCCATCCCACCCCTCCGATGAGTCCAGCCCCGACAATTCCTAAGACACAGAGAATTTTGAGGTAGGGCACTTTGCTTAGAGTATTTTCCATGGCAAACTGCAGGCTTTCAGAAGATACCAGTCCTACTAGGCCGATGAGACCCCAAGCTACCACTGTAAACCCTAATTCTAATGTGAGACTGAGCGTGCCAATCTTCTTGGTTAACCCCAATTTTTGCGATTCAACCACTCGCGAGGTATATCCCCAAACGCCTCCTGGAAGCCAGCGCATCGATTCTGATTCAATCCAGATCATCCCCGCTTTTATTCGAGACTTTTTACTCCCTAGTGCGGTGCAGACTTCTCCCCAGACCGTTGCATTACAAGCCAGGTACACAAGTGAAATGCAAGTGGCTACTATGACGAGTCTTACGTTAGCACCCTTTAGGGTGCTCCATAAGGTTTCTCTGATGACCCAAAGACCATACGCCATCAGGGTGATAACGAGGAGCGAGAAGAGAGGTTTGATTTTATGAAGTTTTGCGATCAAAATCTCAATTACGCTGACTGATAAACATCTAGAGTACGTGCCACAATGTGATCCCAATCAAAGAACTCTTGGCAGTGGGTAAAGCCTTGATCGGCTAAAGTAGTGGCCAGCTGTGGGTCGTCTAAAATTTTGATAATCGAGGTAGCGAGGGCGCTAGGGTCTTTTTCGGGCACCAGTAAACCTGTTTCTCGGTGTTGAATGACATCTACGATGCCTCCTACTTCACTTGCCACCACAGGCTTACGGTGTCGTAGAGCCTCGATCAAGACGACCCCTAACCCTTCTGTGTCACCATTGTCATCATGGATCGCTGGGTGTACATAGCAGGTGCATTCCTGATATAAGCTTGCGAGCCTTTCTTCGGAGACAAACCCCGCCCATTCGACAACTGCATCTAACCCTAAATTACGCGACATTTGCATCCATTCCTTCTTGCATGATCCTTCACCTGTGATGACGACTCGAACACGGTGATGCTTCAGAACCTCAGGTAGCGCTTGTAAAAGGATATGTAGCCCTTTCCTTTGGATCAAGCGCCCACAATTTAGTAGTAAGGGGGGCTTACTTTCTTCAGGGGGAGTGTCTTCTGTGTTGGCCGAGACAACCGTTGCGCCATAAGGGAGAATGTTTATTTCTTGTGCTCCTAGTTTTTTCATCTCACTCGCAGTATGCGAACTATTCGCACACAATGCGTCTCCTGCATCTAAAATAGAGGACAAAATATGACGGATGACGGGTTTCTTACGGCTGAGCGCTAGTTCCGCCCCGTGACATGTCATGACAACTTTTACTCCTAAGAGCTTTTGAGGTAAGATGGTCATTAAACCGTGTGGAAAAGGCCAATGACAGTGAATCACATCAATCTTATATTTGATGCACCACCAAAAGACAGCAATGATTCCACAGAAAATGTAACTGAACGAAAGGAGCATGAATAAGGTGTTATCCTGTTTATTGGGAGCACCTTCGTCATGAGTTAAAGTCTCTATTGCCTTTGGAGCATATCTCCAACGCAAGACCTGAACCCCATCAATGGTGTGTGAGGTCAATCCCCTCCATGAGGGGGCTAAGACGATAAGATCATGTGTTGACCGAGCACATCGGTTGACGGTTTGTCGTTGCCATGGCACGCCTGGATCGTCATGCGATCGAGGGTAGGTTGAGCCTAATACGGCGACTTTCATAGAAGTAAGGGCTGTAGTGCTTTTATGGAGTAGTGCAGTTGGCTTCGTGTGAAGATCTACTCTCGGAGAGTGCGCGGTAGGCTGTGGCCAAAAGAACGTCTCTTTTGACAGGCTTAGCCAGAAAGTCAAATGCTCCTGCCTTCATCGCACGTGCGCCATCTTCCGCTAGCTTGGTGCTAGATAATATAATGACTTTTGATTCGGGGGCGATTTTTGTAAGCTGAGGTAGGGTTTTGATTCCGCTGGCACCTGGTAAATATATTCCTGTGAGTATGACCTGAATATCTGGAGTTATACAGGTTAAGGCTTCTTCTGATGAAGTCACAGTGATGACGTGCCACCCTTTCTCCTGAAAGGTTTTTTCATTATGAGAACACGATACAGGGTTGTCATCGATAATAAGAATTTTAGGCTTCTTATTATGTGGAGGCATGTGACCTGAAGTTTGGGAAGATAGGCCAAAGGATTCGATACGCTCTGTAATGGGTACTTGGGTGCCGTCTTTATAATGGCGGTAGCAAATGAGTTCTCCTAATAAACCGATCATAATGCTTAGAGGTGCCATAAAGAGTGCCAAAGCCGCCACAATCAACAAGCCGATCTTAATATTGGATGAAAAGTCCCCTAAAATGCCCCCCCCAGCAATAGTGCACGTTAATAAGATAAAGAGAAAAGCGAAGTTTCCCATGAAATGTAATGGTCTTTCTCGATATGTCCGAATGAAATATACTGAGCACATATCCAAGAAACCACGCATAATACGTTCGATTCCGTATTTAGAAACCCCATGCTTACGTGCATGATGTTGAACGACAATCTCAGTTGTTCGATATCCCTGCATAAAGGCAATCGATGGAACCATGCGATGCATTTCGCCATACATGGGGAGGTTTTTGACTACTTCCTGTCGATAACACTTAAACCCACAATTGTGATCATGCAGAGGCACTCCGTTGAGTTTACTAAGCATGACATTAAAGATTCGGCTTGGGATGACTTTATGCCACGGGTCATGTCTGGTTTCTTTATAACCTGAAACGATATCCCATCCTTCATTCAGCTTCTCCAAAAATCTAGGGATTTCAGCAGGGTCGTCTTGTAAATCTGCATCTAGGGTGAAGACTACTTCTCCCATGGCTTCGGCATATCCAGTGGCTAAGGCCGGGGCTTTGGTTCGATTGATTCGAAAACGAATCGCTTTAACATGTTCAGGGTCAGATTCTGCAATGTCCTGAATTATATTCCATGAGTTGTCTGTGCTCCCGTCATCAATAAAAATAATTTCCCAAGCTCTCGCGTGAATATATGCCTGTTTTGCTATCTTAGCATGCAACTCCCATAGGGTCGGAGCTTCATCCTTTAAAGGGATGATAAAGCTAATCGTGGGTTTCTCTTGATTCATGATTTTATAATGCATTGTTTGATGTGAATTGCAAATAATAAGCGTTTTTTAATTTTAAAATCGATCTAAAAAGAGTTATTAGGTAAATTTTACATGATTTATGGAAATGCTTTTCTTGAAAAATACTTTATCCTCGTGTAATAAATTTAAGGTATGCGTCTTTATCCCCTTAGTTTCTTGCTTATAATGATGCTTGCTGGGTGTATGAAAGTAGGGCCTGACTATAAAGCTTTTGACGTGGCCTTACCTGATGCGTGGAGTCAAAAGATTGTTAATGATGTCGAGTCGCCTGTTAGTGGGAGTGTCCTGTGGTGGTATAAGTTTGGAGACCCTGTGTTGAATTGGTTTATTCTCAGGGCACGTCAGGCCAACCCTAATATTTACATAGCTTCCAGAAGAGCAACTGAGGGGTGGAACCAGAGAAAGGTGCTTGAAGCAGCTCTCTTTCCTAAACTTGATCTTTACGGTTCAGATAGTCATGGAATTTTGACATATGATAAGGATTATATAAATATCGACCCTAGTGGAGGCCAAGAGACTCTTGGGCAGTTTCAATACTCTTGGGACTTAGATGTCTTTGGGAAAACGAAACGTACGGTTGAAGCTGCTAGCCGAAATTATGAATCCAAAGTCGAAGGATGGCGAGATGTTATGGTCTTTATTACATCTGAGGTCGCCTTTTCGTATATCAGCTATCGAACCTTACAAGAGCGCTTAGAAGTCGCTAAGGAAGGCGCGGCTCAGTTTATGAAGGTGCGAGATAAAATTCGTATTAGAGAGGATTTAGGCGTATCTAGTCAGCTCGAACTTAAGCTCGCTTCTGCGCGTTATAAGACGAGTCAGGGTGAGATTCCTCGTCTACAACAGCAACTCAACCTTGCACGCAACCGCCTAGCAGAGCTTACCGCTCTTTCCCTTAGTGAAACCCAGGTGCAACTCGACCGAGGTCGCGGTATTCCCATTCCGCCCCGCACTATTGCTACGGGGGTGCCAGCTGATATGTTACGTTCAAGGCCTGATATACGCCGAGCGGAGCGTAAAGTTGCTAAGGCTACCGCCGAGGTCGGAGTAGCAGAGGCTATGCTCTATCCTGACTTCTCGCTCTCTGGCGCCTTGAGTTATGAATTTCTCAGGCACGGAAGTGTAACCACGATCTTGGATCGTGTTATGGGGATCGGGGCCACCGTGAAGTGGAAACTCTTTCGTAAAGGTCGAGAGCAATATCGTATGAAGGAGTTTGAAGCCAAACTCGATCAGACTTATGGAGAGTATCAACAAGTTATTCTCAAATCCTTACGTGAAGTCGAGGACTCCATGGCACTTTTACGTTATACTAAAAAGCGCCTCAATATCTTGTTACAAGCCTCTCAGGATCATTTAGAGACTGCTGACCTTATGGAGGAAGCTTACATTGTCGACGAGGTTGATCTCCAACGCATGCTTAACGCTAGGCAAGACCAAATTACTGTCCAAGATGAAAGGGAAGCTACCCGAGGAAGGTATGCCATGCATGCAGTGCGTCTGTTTAAGGCTCTCGGAGGTGGTGAACTAAAAGGTGCCCCAGTATATGTCGAAAGAAAGAAGGCAGATGGAGAGGAAAAAGTTCGCTAAGGCTCCACTTACTTTGCTCCTTTACTACAGAGTACCGCCGGAATCGTCATACATAAGATTTTTAAGTCTAACCAAAACGACCAGTTGTCGATGTATTTAAGGTCAAGTGCGACCCAGTCTTCAAAGTCCGTAATAGAGTTGCGTCCCCCAGCTTGCCAAAAGCAGGTAATCCCTGGTTTGACACTCAAACGTCTACGATATTCGGATTTTTGAAACTCTTCGACCTCATATACAGGAAGGGGGCGAGGCCCTACTAAGCTCATGTCACCAAGAAAGACATTGATTAATTGAGGTAGCTCGTCAATCGAGGTGCGTCTAATAAGGTTCCCAAAAGAAAAGACTCGTGGATCGTTCTCCAATTTAAAGACAGGGCCGTCCATTTCGTTACCAACTTCTGCTTTGATCTGATTAAGCTGGTATTCTGCGTCAGGATGCATACTACGAAATTTCCACATAGTAAATGGGCGACCATACAACCCTGCCCTTTGTTGTTTAAAGAAGATTGGTCCTTTTGGGCTTTTCCAACGGATTCCAATGGCTGCAAAGATCCAAAGAGGAGAGGTAGCCAAGATTAAGCAACCTGCGCCCACGCGATCAAGAAGCTTCTTTGCTACCAAGGAGTATGAAACGGAGGGGGTTGATCGAAGGGTGATCATTGTTCGGTTTCCTAAGCTATCAATTTCAGGAATAGAGAGCTTTGTTCTGAGGAAGTCCGTCGCAACCATTGCTTCTATACCCATAGATTCACAGACTTCTACGGCGTTGTTTAATTGATTAAATTCTACCGAACTACAGATAAAAACCGCTTTTGCGATCGAGCGCTCTTTAAACAAATCAACCATTTGATTGACTTGATAGTTTGCTAGATCAATTGCTGGGTGTAATTCCCATTCTAAAGAATCTTCTTCCGAAAGGTTTGATAAGAAGTCGGCCACTTCACCTTCTGTACCGATGAGTTGAACAGCACTCTTACGTGAGCTGTGAAGAACTCTTTTTTTTAGGAAAAGGTAGGTCCCCAAGCTGCGTAGCATCAAGAACATGAGCAGAAGGGGAGGGACTCCGAGAAAAACATAACGACTGGACAATTGTAGCTTCAGCGCAATCATGAGTGTTACCAGTATAAGTGAGGAGATGGCAACACCTGTGAAGCAGAGGCGAAACGACTTACGCAAATTCCATCTCACATTATAGAAGCCCAAGGTTTCTAGCACAAACGGAACGGTAACAATGGCGATCCCAAAGATATTGCCCAAGTCTCCAATGGGGTCGCCTCCTACAGGATGTAAGCCAAAGAGGTCTCTGAAGAACCCTCTTGTCTCCGCTGTCAAAATAATTGCGAGAAAGGCGAGTCCCCCGTCGATGATCTGAAGCAGTTGAGTAGATATGATATGGCGTTTCATATGATGTGATGACTCTTGTGTCTCATAAAAGGTTGCGAATATTTAGAGTCCATAACCTTGGAAAAAGGTGAGATCCTGCTCTGGCTTCACTCGACCCATTTCTAAAATTTTCAGATTTTGTTCGAGAACTTCTTGGCGCTGTTTTCTGATTTCCTTATATCCGTCTTTATCGGTATAAAACCCTTTCTCATTATATTCTAAAGCTTTTTGGAAGTAAGCCATGGCCTTTGGTGCATCTCGTTGTTCCCAAATGCGTTGACCTTCTCTCATCAGGTGCGATGCGGCTAAGTGCCCTAAAGCGTAACGATTCCATCGCTCATTGGTCCATTTGAAGGCTTGGTTTAGATAGTGCTCGACCTCTTTGTGGCGTCCTTGTTGTTGGATGACTCCTGCTAGGTTGACTAATGTTTCAATACGGTAGGGGTGTAATGCATGAGCCTCGGTTAAATAGGCTTCCGCCTCGGTTAATAGGGCATGCTGTTCGTTTAGGTCGTCCGTGTGAGAAGCTCGACGCAGATACTCCCTTCCGAGGGATTCCAGAATGTCTGGATCAGGTGCCTTTTCGGCTGCTTGTTTCGCAAGGGTGAGAGCGTCCATGGAGGTGTTATCCCATTTGGCGTGATCATAATCTATCAAAAGCTTACTATGGATGATTTGCTTTGATGCTACCGTGTAGAGAACCCCGACTGCAATAAAAACGGCGATCGAGCGCATGACAGGGTAGCTCATGCTGTTGCCTAGGTTTTCAGATGTTTCTTCTTGGTAACATGCTCCCCAACAAGCTCCTAGGATAAAGCAATACGGTAAGAAGACTGCTAGATTATGCACTGTAAAGTCTCCTAGAGAATGGATCATGAGTGCGAGGGTTGTGGTAGATGCAATTGTTGGCGCCAGGTACCAATTAGCCTTTTGATAGCGTAGGTTCCAGCCTTTGTTCCATAACCATCCTAGTAAATAAGTCAGTGTGATTAAAATCAGCAGAAGCCCCACTACGCCATACTCTGCCAGAGTCTGAATATAGTCGTTATGTACCATTTCCGCGTCGGGATGAGCCTCGCCTCCAGAAACTCCATAATTGCTTTTTTCCTGACGGAGTCTAGGCGCGTTGTAGGAATACGCTCGTGGTCCATGACCTATGAGTGGGGATTCACTCCACAGGGAGAACCCCATTCCAATGCTGGAGATTCGCATCCCTCCTACAATGTCATTCGAAACGGATCCTTTCATACCTCTGGTTTCAGAGAGTTTGTTAAAGGTAGTAAGAAAGCCACCAATGCTCAACATAACACCCAGCGCAAGCACTCCTAAAATCAAACTCAATCGATTGACTGAAGCTACTCTTCCATTGGTAATAGCGACTCTAAAGCAGCCACTTAGAGAGCATCCTACGAGAGCTGATAAGATTGTCACCCCTGTGCCGAGTCGGCTACCACTGTGATATGCAGCGCAACAAGTTATGCCGAGAATGATTAAGAGTAGAAATCTAGCAAAGATTCCTGTTCCCTTAGAGGGCATACGAATGCAGAGAAGAGCTCCAAGTGTCCCAGAGATGAGGGCGCAATAACTTGCAAAGGGATTGTAATGCCTAAAGAGCCCGTGGCCTCGTCCCAAGCCTTTAATTTCACCCCACATTCTTGGCAAAACTTCTTGAATAGATTCATTACTCAATTGGTAAAATAATTGGATACTACTAATGCAGGCGATGAAA
>CAYUKP010000007.1:0-5524 GCA_964445335.1 uncultured Verrucomicrobiales bacterium | reverse complement strand
GGCAGGGAAGGCGCATAAAACCTATGGATTTCAAATCCTACCACGTATACTTGCGTGATCCCTAACCCTACCATGAGGAGGAGTGTCAAAATGAGTCGGATAAGCGATTGCATAATTTAGATGTAAAATTCCTTTAAAATGAGCGAGTGAGAATCTCTGGATAATTGCTTTTAAGAAGAACCCCTTCTTTTTCAACATAAATATGTCCCTCTTGTTTTCTGGGTAAGGAGGTATGGATAAACTCTACGCCCTCATATTCATTCCTGAGTTCTTGGTGTCGTGTTATTACGAGAGAGTCGAGAGGTGAGTGGTACAATAAGGGAGTCATAAAAATCAGTCTCCCTGCTTCTGTAGAGACAATGTTATGGGTGGGGAGAGGGGCTCTACTCTTGAGGTAGTCTCGATCTGTTGTGACCGTAATAGTTTGAGATGTATTAGAAAAAGGGGAGGCAGGCGAAGGTGCCCCATGGAAGGTCGCCCATAGGTAAAGGTAGGACTTTTGAGGGGTGTGACTTTGGAAGGTATAGTGCTCCATGTTCTGTAAAGGCGCTAAATGACAAAAAGCTGTCCAAATCTCTTGGTTATGGTCGATAGCGTATCCATGGAGACTTGCTTGACGCATACGACCTAAGAAGTGTAATCCCCCTCCAATAGGCCAGAGCCCATCAGCGGTAGGATAGCATGTCGCATTCTTCATCCCAAAGGAGATTTTACCATCCTTGTGAATGATAGGGCAGACCAAGAGCCACATTAGATTTACTCCTAAGGCGAGAGCGAGACACGGGTTTGTCCAGCAAGGTTCTTTGAGCCAATGAGAGCGTGCTAGAATGAGAGGGATTAAGCCCGCCATGAATAAGTGTCGAGGACTGTAGAGAAAGGGCAAATACATTAGGACTGGTAGTAAGATGCCTGCAATTCCAATTGCTCTCATAAGGGGGGCTGAAGTTTGCATCCAAATTTGTCTACAACCCCATAGCAGAATGATACCGCAACCGAGGAGTCCGAATAGGCCATAACATCCGATTAGTTGCCAATCTGTTAAGATATGGGGCAAATACGAGATGGGAGCGGTCATACGACCAAAGACACAAACCCCAAGGGTTGTGAGTAAGAAAGCCCAGAGAAAAGGTTGATGAACCAAGTCGCGGAAGTCTAATCGAGACATTGGCATGAGGCAAACCATGGGGAGTAAAAAGGCGGTGTCTTTACGGAGCATGACGGCGCCTCCAACGAGTAAACATCCTAGTATCAGTCCTCCTTTTCGTTTTCCTGTCCATAGCTTTTCACAGCCTATAAGGGCGAGAATGGCCGCGCCGCCCAAAATATTTGACGATAAGAGTGGAAGACTGAGCAAGACTGCAGGAGTGGTCAGGGAGGCAAGGATGAGAAGGTGTCGCCCCCCAAAGTGCCGTTTTGCGAATTGAGTAGCATACGAACCTAAATAAATTCCTAGCCCAATCAGAAAGAGCGTTAGGGCAAAGACATTTCCCCATGTGACATAAGAGGCTAGAGAGTCAAAGGTTAGGCTTTTTTGAGCGAGGGCCAAGAGCCAATAACTGCCAAATTGACCTGAAAAGTTATGAAAGGTGGGGGGCGTATCAGGAGTGTTTTTAAGTTGAAGAGCTCCATAGAGTAAGGATGCTTGGTCAGACTCTCGCATGAGGTCTCCAGTCACCCACAGCAATAGCGTGCTACCGAGGAGAAAGGCGCTAAGAGTGATGGCAGAGCCTTTATTCATGTTGATTTCCTGTATCTCCTATCACCTTTGAGCTTTAGGAATACTCCTTTAAAAAGGTAGCTCCATACGATTCAATAAATTCATACAGCCTTTTTTGTGTCTGTTCTCGCGTTTCTCCCCGCTCTTCATCGACAAACCCCATTATGGAGGGATACCCCCAGCGTGTATTACGATTATGTAGGATGTTTTCGCGTAGTGAGATCAGGGCTCGCTTCGCGGTATCTGGAGTAGACACTTGGCTTCCAACCCACCAATAGATATAATGTGCTCTTACGATCTTGTCTGTTGCGTCCGGCTGGATCACACGACGTTCCAAGTGGAGGTCTTTGACTTTGAGTGTGTTTCCTCTGATTTTAAGCGCTACCACGGGTTGATCAATGATGTCCCACCCTTGACCATCAAGACAGACTTCAGGGCGGTGTAGAGAGCGCTGATCCGCTCCGCTTTGGATTAAGGTCACCGAGATCGATCGCGCGACCGCTTCTTCTTTCGTCGAAGCGTGAGCAGGGTAATAGCCTCGTTTGAGCATTCCTGTATCAGAGGGTAGCCAGAAGCGCTCTTGCTCTGAGATTTCGAGAGGGTATGCTTTATGGTTTGGGATCTCATCAGGTAAGGTCATGATCATTCCCGTCTGTGAATCAACCGCCGCGTTGGGGTATTTAGTGCACAGCCAGACGGTGATAGCCGTCAGAAATACAGTGAATAAGCTACGATACATGAGAGAAAATACAGTTGGATTTGGTTGGTTTAAGGGGAGGGCGAATCATCAATTGTAACGTTACACCTTCTTTGTGACCACGACTCGGCGTTTGCGTCCAGAGTTTTCCAATAGAGCCGACAGTCCAACCATTCCGCCCAGCGCAACGATAAAGACCACAAAACCTGCACCAAGATGATAGGTGGACGGATCATGTTCTCCAGTGCCAATCGCAAATTCCTTTCCAAAGGTTAACGTCCCCCAATACAATAAGAGCATTCGGATCACATTTCCTAGCACGGATAGGATTGCTGAGGAGAGCAGTAAGATCATTCGTGAGAGATTTTTGCGTAGCGCAATATACCCATAAAACAACGACACCATTGCCAGCGCAAAGAAGGAGCGTAGTCCGCTACAAGCTGCCGCAACTTTGAGGGAAAAGCGCTCGCCCGCTTCTAATGTATCTGTGGGCGCGGAGATAATACTTGTTCCTTGCTTCCAAAAATCTTCTCCAATTGCTCCTAGGATCAGAGAGGTCAGAGTAGTCATAAGCTTCTGCAGGGGGAAGGAGATTTTAGGAATCAGAAAGACCCATGGCCACATCATCCCAAATAGGATCCATAACCAAAAACCCTTCAGAAAGTAGCGAATGCCAAGGTGCCAGATGGCTATCCCACAGATGATCATTTGCAAGGATGCATATCCGATGTAATGACTATTGGCTCGATATCCTGCAAAATAGAAAAAGAACCCAAAGAGTAACACGGGGATTCCTAAGGCTTGCTTGGTGACTTCAGTGTTTTTAAACCGATCTCTTGTTATCCAAAGTAATCCGATTACCAGAAAGGGCACCGCATAGCCAAACATCCATTCCCCGTTATCTAAGTTGTAGCCGTTCTGCATCCGCTTCCATAGTGCCGTGCGTGTGTAGTTATATCCACTCGCATAAGGTTGTACAAACAAGAGGTATAGAAAGCAGGCGAGTGAGCCTCCTAGCGACAGGCGTTGCTTAAACTCAGAAGTCATAGGTTTGAAAACAATTGGCTAACGGCTCTCGATAAGGAGTCGTAGACTACCTCTCCCATGAGCTCTTTAACTTTACTAGACTTTATTCCGATAAATCGCATTCCTAAGGCTTGAGCGGCGTCTCTATCTTTGGCGCTGTCTCCGATCATTACGGCGTCTTCTACCTTGCAGTTTGTTGCCTTTAGAGCTTTACGTAGCATTCCTGGGCGGGGTTTTCGGTCGTCATGTTCTCGTAACCACTGTGAGATTCCACCTTCTAGGGTGGTGTTAGGATGCCATGGAGAGTAAAACCAATGTGTGACGTGGCCTCCATAAAGCGCTAGTTTCTTCTCAAAGTCTTCTTGGATCTGCTCTAGAGCTTCTTGCGTTAAAATCCCTCGGGCGAGACCTGATTGGTTAGAGGCTACACAGATTTTAATACCTGCTTGATGTAACGAGGTAATCGCTTCGTAAACCCCGTCTAAGACTTCAAATTGCTCCAGACATGTGACATGCCCCTGTTCTCGATTAATGACTCCATCACGGTCGAGGATGACGAGTTTGAGGGGGGATTTCATTTCTGCGCCTTGAGAATGTTCGCTACAATGGAGGTTGTGGTTTGATCATAGGTCTCTTCTCGAAACTCGATCCTTGCCCCACAGGCCTCAAGTCTGGCACGCTCACCTTGATCCATTGTATCCAAGGTGTAATCCCCACCTTTGGCATAGATATTTGGCTTGAGGGCGTCAATGACGGTGTTGAGCCGTTGTTCAGAGAAAATCACAACTGCATCTACACAACTAAATCCTGCCAGTAATTCTGCTCTCTCTCTTTCGGTGATGTAAGGGCGAGAGTCTCCCTTCAGGCTTCGGACGGAAGTGTCGGAGTTAATGGCAACTACTAGAGAGTCTCCTAATGACCTTGCGTATTCTAAACAACGCAAATGACCTAAGTGTACGAGGTCAAAGCATCCATTTGTTAAGACAATTCCTCCAGGCAGTAAGGCTTTCTTTTGAGCCACGAGTTCCTCCAGAGTGTAGATTTTATCCCTTGCGTTCATCTCCTCTGTCTACAATACGTTGTTCGACTTCTCCACATAGAATATGTCCCAATAACAGGTAGCATTCTTGTATGCGAGCTGTCACTTCCGAAGGCATCTTGAGGAGAATGTCTGCGATGTGATCCATCACACAGCGGGCGCTACCTGTAATGGCTATTGCTGTGACCCCACAACGTCTCGCCTCTTCGGTTGCACGTACGATGTTGGCACTCGTCCCCGAGGTCGAAATCGCAAAAAGGATGTCTCCAGATTTACCTAAGGCTTCTATTTGGCGCGCAAATATTTCATTGAAGGAGTAATCATTGCCACAGGCTGTCAGAATACTTGTGTCAGTTGTTAGAGCAATCGCAGAAATAGCACGTCGTTTTTTCTGGAATCTTACGACAAACTCCGCAGCTAAGTGTTGTGCGTCTGCTGCCGACCCACCATTCCCGCAAAAGAAAAGCGTTCGTCCGTTTTCTATTGCCTCTACACAGAGTTCTACAATGCGCTCTAATTCTTCTAATAGGGGGGTGTCGATCGCTTGTATCACCGCTAAGTGCTCCTCGATTACATTTCTCATCTTGTAGAGCATAGTTGAGGCATAATAGGTACAAAGGCAAGTTGCTGATCGAAAAATTCTTATTTAAATTGGCGGCTCTCAAATTCGTTATTACGAATGTTCTTCGAAACCCATATGACGCTCTTATTTACCCAAACAATAAAATAAATAATTCACTTCTTTTTATGTGTATTGACATGGGTTTTAGTAATATTTGTTATTATTACGCATTTGTTTTCATCTGATGTTCATGGTGAATGTGTTAAATTTCTATGGAAGGTGGAAGATGAGTTGTTTAAGAGATGCAAACTATAAAGAGATTGATCGATATTTTATAAAGCGCTTTATTTTAGAGTGTAAATATTAAAAAAATATTGTAATATCCTTTTGTGTTATCGGGTTTTGGTGAAATTAACTAAAAAGTGTCGAAATTGAATTGCTTTAATCTCCCGAAAGTAGTAAATATACGAGTAATATTAATAA
>CAYUKP010000006.1:0-29118 GCA_964445335.1 uncultured Verrucomicrobiales bacterium | reverse complement strand
CTAGAGTATCATAAGAAACCACCTTTCCTTTAGGTATTTGAGAGGTGGCCTCATAAATGCGTTTTTGGAAGGTGGTCATATATTGGGGGGGAGAGGCTAAGCGCTGAGCTCCTCTAAGGACTTTCCTTTGGTTTCACGTACAAAGATTAGAACCCATAAGAGTTGAATCACCATCATGAGAGCAAAAAAGGAGAAGATATACTCGGTGGCAAAGAGGTTGACCATCTTGGGGAAGTAAAAGGCGATAGTAGCCGCAAATATCCAGTGAATGAAGCAACCGAACGCTTGCCCGTTGGCTCTCAGGTGTGATGGGAATGTTTCTGCAATAAAGACCCAAATGACAGCGCCTTGTCCAATAGCGTGAGATGCAATGAAGGCAAAGATACAGAACGGGACGATGGCGAATGACTCTGTCTGAAAGGCCCATGCACACCCTCCTAGGGATGCGATATATCCAATTGAGCCCAAAATGAGAAGAGTCTTTCTCCCGGCTCTGTCAATCAACCATAGTCCGATAAAGGTGAAGATGAGATTGGTTACTCCAATCCCTATTGATTGTAAAAGTGCGGCTTGTTCTGATAAGCCGGTGAGTTCAAAAATACGAGGGGAAAAGTAGAGTATGGCGTTGATGCCAGAGAATTGGTTGAAAAATGAGATGAAAAATGCGAGAGAGATTTTTGAGAAATTTGCCTTTTTCCAAAACCGTTCTTTTTTCTCTTCGCCTTTGACACTAGTGGCGATTTCTGAGAGTTGAGCCTCGATTTGTTCATCATTTAATTCAGGTTCTAAGGAGGTGAGTACTTCTTTGGCCGCCTGATGGTCCTGATGTTTTAGAATGAGCCATCTAGGGCTTTCTGGGAGTTTGAGGCAGACGATACTGTAAATTAGTGCTGGGAGGCCTTCGATTCCGAGCATCCAGCGCCAGGCATTTTCGCCAATATTACTAAGCAAGTGGTTGGAGATGAAAGCAATGAGGATACCAAATACGATATTGAATTGGAAAAACCCTGTTAAACGACCTCTGCTTTTGGCTGGAGAAATCTCGGATATAAAAAGTGGAGCTGCGACGGTAGAAATCCCGACTCCTAAGCCCCCAATGAAACGGGCGATCATAAATGAGTAGACGTCTGTTGCGAGACCAGACCAAACCGCTGAAACAAAGTAGAGAATCCCGATACTTAACAAAGTAGGTTTTCTCCCATATTTATCTGATGGGATGCCTCCTCCTAAGGATCCAAGGACAGTCCCCCAGAGCGCCATACTAACCGCAAGGCCGTGTTGTAAGTCACTGAGCCCCCATAGTGATTGGATCGTTTGTTCTGCCCCAGAAATTACGACAGTATCAAACCCAAAAAGAAAGCCCGCCAAAGACGCGACCAGAGACCATAAGATGAGTTTTCTATTCATAGCTAATCGTTATGAATAGAAAAAGCGAATCAATGCAAACTTATTTTGTTTTGAGCGTGTCTACGAACCCTCTATGAAAGGGCTTTCGTAGTGTATGAAATTTTAGAGACTTAGCGCTTGGATAGCCGCTTCATAGTCAGGCTCTTGGGCTATTTCTGGCACTTGTTCAGTATAAGTAATGACGCCGTCCTTAATGATAATAATGACGCGAGAACAGAGGCCACAAAGGGGACCTGAAATGATTTCTAACTCATAGTCTGAAGGGAAGGTTGAGCGAAAGCAAGAGGTTGGAATGACTTTGTCGAGCCCCTCTGCTTCACAAAAGCGCGTGAGTGCAAAAGGAAGGTCTGCTGAAACGGTAAGTATCGTGACATTCTCAACAGAGGTTGCTTTCTCATTGAATGCCCTTACGGATTTTTGGCACACCCCCGTGTCAATGCTTGGGAAGATATTTAATAAAACTGTTTGTCCCTTAAAGTCTTCTAGAGCGACATCTGAGAGGTCACCCTTTACGAGTTCAAAGTCAGGAGCTTTGCTGCCTACTGCTGGGAGTTCACCGAGGGTGTCTGTTTGTTCTCCTTTTAATGTAATGATAGCCATACATCTGTCAAATTAGAGGAAGTTTTTGAGATGGCTAGCAGAAATTATTCAGGAGTCTAAAGGGGGGCTTTG
The DNA here is from genome assembly GCA_964445335.1 of uncultured Verrucomicrobiales bacterium. Lineage (GTDB taxonomy): Bacteria > Verrucomicrobiota > Verrucomicrobiia > Verrucomicrobiales > Akkermansiaceae > WTJZ01. The sequence goes on along the minus strand of CAYUKP010000006.1, from coordinate 27,039 downwards.
TGTTTTTATGAGACCATTAATTATTTACTCTCCATGATGACGCTTGAAGGCTATTGTGTGAATAATGGGAAAATTACAATATAGACTTGGTGCACTTAGTACTATTATTATCTTCGCTCTTGTAGTGTTATTGAATGTTTTCACAACGGTGCCAGCAGGGCATGTAGGTGTCGGGACATTATTTGGCAAGGTTCAAGCAGAAACCTTTGCTGAAGGGATACATTTTATTAACCCTCTTTTGAAAGTGACTCTTTTTGACGCTAGGCAGAAGACGCATCAAGAGTCGATGGGAGTTCCAAGCCAGGATCAATTAATTACTAAGTTCGACCTTTCAATACAATATCGCCTCATCAAAGAGCAGGCACCTACAATGTTAAAGGAAACAGGGACGCCACGAGAAGTGATTGATGTTCACATGATTCCCTTGTTACGTAGCCAGATGAGAGAAATCGGAAAAAGTGTGAAAACTGCGGAATTATTTTATGAGCAGTCAGTGCAACAAAGAATTCAAGAAGAGCTTCTTACGAGTTTAGTCGGTTTAACAGAGAAGGGGATTAAGGTTGAGCAACTGTTGATCCGTGAGGTTGTATTGCCTTCTATCATTACCAATGCAGTTATTCGTAAAAAGGAGGCGGCGCAAGCGGCCGAAAAAGCAAAGGAGGAGCTTAAAAAATTTAAAGTAGATCAAGAGCGAAAAGAAGCTCAAGCGGAGGCGGAGAAAAGAGCTGAACTCATTGCTGCTAACAAGAAAAAAGAGGTTATGTTAATTGAGGCCAATGCTCGATTAGAAACGGCCAAGATTGATGCGCAAGCACTCTTAGCAAAAGCAGAGGCAGAGGCTGAAGCAAAAAAAGAAATCATTAGTGCTGTAGGATTGGATGGCTACATTACGTTAGAAAGTATCAAGGCGATCAAGGAACTCGAAAACGGTAATCACCTCATAATCGCAGATCCAGATGCGATGACACCTTTGCCGTTTTTGAACTTAGAAAAGTTTAAAAACTAAGAGTCACCTGATGAGGGAGTTATTGGACTACTTGAAAAGAAAGTTTGGGTTCGATATAATGTAAGGCTCGAAGTTCTTTTAACGTGATGATAGATAAGAAAAAAATACGATTACAGATTAGGGAAAGCTTAGCCACCGTAACGCCTGATATCTGGCAACAAGCGTCTCAACAGATTACGGCAGCATTAGTGAGCTGGTTACAGGAGCGACCAGAGGTTAAACGAGTTTCTCTCTTTGCAGCTTTGCCAAATGAAATTGACCTTCAAATGTTGCTTATTTTGTTGCCCCAGATCGAGTGGTGTTTTCCTGTCGTAAATGGGCAGGAGTTGAGTTTTCATCGAGTCAATCGTTCGGACTCTTTGATTTCAGGATATCGTGGAATTATGGAGCCTAATCCCATGGTTCATCCTCCAGTAGAGCGTGACTCTATAGATTTAATGTTATGTCCGGGACTGGCCTTCTCTAAAGACGGAGCTCGCTTGGGACGAGGAGGAGGGTATTATGATAGATTTCTCTCCGAGCAAAAAGCAGTCTACAAGGTAGGTGTGTGTTTGTCGCATCAACTGATAGAGAGTGTTCCTTCTGAGAGGCATGACATTCCCATGACGCATATTGTGACAGAGTCCGGAGTCATTAAAGTTCTGCAGGAGGTATGAGTAGTGATAAGAAGTTATCGCCCCCTGTAGTTCTAACAATTGCGGGGTCGGACAGTAGTGCTGGCGCTGGTATTCAGGCCGATTTAAAGGCTATTCATGCCAATGGAGGGTATGCTTTGACAGTTGTGACGGGTGTCGTGGCAGAGTCTCCACATGAAGTAGTAGACTGGCAAGCAATGCCTCAAGAGTTGATTATGGACCAGGTGAGAAGTGTTTGTGAGGCATACCCTGTGGCGGCGGTGAAGATAGGGCTTCTGTTTGATGTCGAGCTGGTGGAGATCTTGGCGTCTTTCCTGCAAGGATTGAATGTTCCTATTGTCATTGATCCCGTAGGGACTGCAAGTGCAGGTGGGGGGTTCGGAGGTGCTCAGGTGAGGGAGGCGATTGCGAAGCACCTTTTCCCCATAGCAACTGTCGTAACCCCTAACCTCCTAGAAGCTCAGGGGCTTACATTAACCCCTGAAATACAACAAACCCAAGTGCAGTTGGCATGTAATCTCAGAGAGCAATTTGAAACAGCGATACTTGTGAAAGGAGGCCACTCTGCGGATGAGAAGAGTGCAATAGATGTTCTTGTGCTAAATAATGGAGAGATACACTATTTCTCAGATCGACGTATTCAAGGTGTGGATTATCATGGGACAGGATGTTCCCTAAGCTCCGCGATTGCAACTCATCTTGCGTTAGGTGAATCATTAAAACGATCGACAGAAATAGCAAAAAGCTATCTTCACAAGGCCATGCTTGAAGGTTTGGTCTGGGTATCTCCTGCGAGATCCCGCAAAACTTCTGCCTTAAACCTCTTCCTTAGAAATTCATAGTTGCGCCAGAGCGCTGTGCTGTGTAGATACATGCTTGTGTCTAGTATATTTGGCCAAGCATTTAGAATCGCCACTTGGGGAGAGTCTCATGGGGGAGGTGTAGGAGTAATGATTGATGGTTGCCCGGCAGGGATTGAAATCACTGAAGAAATGATTCAGTTTGAATTGGATCGTCGTAGACCTGGGCAGAGTGATATTGTCACACCACGTAAGGAGTCTGATACTTGTGAGATTCTCTCTGGAACATTTGAAGGGGTGACTTTAGGGACATCTATTGCTATTTTGGTGCGTAATAAAGATGCTCGACCTTCATCATATAAGGAGATGGCGGTGAATTATCGCCCTTCACATGCTGATTACACATACGAGGCCAAATACGGACTACGAAACTGGCAAGGTGGCGGAAGAGCCTCTGCGAGAGAAACAATCGGTCGAGTAGCAGCAGCAGCAATCGCCCAAGCTATCATTAAGTCTCTCTATCCGAAACTAGAGGTGTTGGCATGGGTGAAATCCATTCAGGATTTAAATGCGACAGTGGATCATAGTTCCGTAACAAAAGAGCAAATCGAATCTAATATTGTTAGAACTGGTGATGCCAACATGGTTCAACCTATGATTGATCGGATTAAGGAGGTTCGCTCTGATGGGAATTCGATAGGGGGTGTTGTAGAATGTTTGGTCAGAGGGTGCCCTGCAGGTTTAGGAGCACCAGTATTTGATAAATTAGAAGCAGATCTGGCCAAGGCTGTGATGAGCATACCTGCAACTAAAGGTTTTGAAATTGGTTCAGGTTTTGCGGGAACCTTAATGACCGGGAGAGATCATAATGATGCCTTTTATATGGAGGGAGATCGCGTGCGCACTAAAACAAACCGTTCCGGAGGTATCCAAGGTGGGATCTCAAATGGAGAAGATATTGTGTTTCGAGTCGCCTTTAAACCTACCGCTACTATTATGACAGAGCAAGATACGGTGCACTCTGAGGAGTTAAGGGATTCTAAACTCGTTGGTAGAGGGAGGCATGATGCTTGTGTGTTGCCTAGAGCTGTTCCGATGGTAGAAGCTATGGTGAATCTAGTGCTGTGTGATCATTTGTTACGTCAGCGAGGTCAAAACGGCCAAATTACATTTAAATAAAAAACTTTTCTTATACAGTAAACTAAAGACTTTATGAACGAATTAACTCAGGATCCATTAGCCTTATTAGGTGGAGTTGTTATTGGATTGGTTTTCCTTTTCTCACTTATTAGAGGAGCTGGCTCAATAATGAATATCCTCTCGGTGGGGGTGGGGGCGCTTGCTGCCATGTACCTTTATACGTCGGGTTCTCATCATGTGACAGATGTTCTAGGGCAGTCGTCGTCCATTGTACACTTTATAGCTGCTGGTGCAGGAGGTTTTGCTGCATTCTTATTTTGTAGATATATTGGAGTGCTCTTTATTTTTCGTTTTATTAAGATGTGGGTTGTAAAGGGGAAAAAACTCTCGATGTTATTTGCCTTTCTTATTTCCGGTTTTATTTTTATTCCAAAGATTTTTGGAGAAAAAGATTTGTCAGTGAGAGAGCCTTTATCCGAAAATACTAGTTTCTCTCAACAGAGTAGTTCTTTTGGTAAGTCAAGTGATGAAGTTGAAGTATCTAAGACAAACAAAACGAAAAATGCACTAGGTGGAGGCCAAAAATTTAGCTTGTTTGAGGTTCGCTATTTCTTCACCGACCTTCTTTATAAAGCGAAAAATAAGGTTCTTGGGCTAACAGGACATACTAAAGGTGAAATTTTAATAGACGGACAGTATAGATATGACGTGATAAAGTTAAGAGGAATTTTAATGTCTGAGGAGAAGGATGCTATTGGTGTCGAATATGAAAGGATTCTTCGGAGTCCTGGCGTACAAAATTTGCTAAAAGATCAGAGTATAGTGAGGGCGTTAGTGAAGGCTGATTACGATGCTCTATATCGACACCCTAAAATGAAAGAGTATATAGAAAGCCCTTTTAACCAAGTGTTGCTCGAAGAAGTAAAATGGTAAAAAGTTAGGTTTTATCTGAGCCTCCTTAGACCAATGATTAAACAATAAAATCTTACAAAATCAAAGGTTGCACCACGCAATATATTATTTCAAAGAAGGTTTGAATTATGAGTGAGGAGAATACGTCAAACAGTGACAAATCAATAGATCCAACAAGGCTACTTGATAGAGGCCTCACGAAACAAGGTCTTAATAATGTAACTGTTACTCCTGAATTATCAGATAAAGAGTTAGTTGTAGCCGCTCAAGGAGGCGATCTTGGAGCGTTTAATCAATTGGTTACGATCCATCGAGGAAAGATATATGCAATGATACAAAATATGCTACATAATCAAGCTGACGCTTGGGATCTCACTCAAGAGGTTTTTATCAAAGCGTGGCGCGCTTTGCCCAAGTTTGAATCTCGAGCTAAGTTTTCAACGTGGTTGTATCGCATTACACACAATACCGTTTATGATTGGATGCGGAAGAAGAAGATACAGTCTGCGGGGGAGTTTAATGAAAATATTTTGGTAGATGAAACGATTGAAATTTCCGCAAAAACAACCCCTCGGGAGGCTATGGCGCCCGATCGAGCTCTTGAACAAGCAGAATTAGCCTCCCAGATTCATAGAGCGATGGAAAAGCTCTCTCCGGAGCATCGAGAGGTTATTATCTTACGAGAAATAGAAGGGTATGATTATAAGGAAATTGCTGGGATTTTAGATGTTTCGCTAGGAACAGTGATGAGTCGCTTGTTTTACGCACGCAAGAAATTACAACTGCTACTGAAAAATGAACGATAATTCTACAAAACAGCAGCTTATCATACGCTGGATGGATGGGGAGGTGATGACTCCTGAGGAACTAGAGGCTTTAGAAGAAATAGATAAAGTTTCGCCTGAGGATGTGCTAGATCCTACAGAATTTTCTCTTATCAGGAGACAGATGAAAGAGGCTTTTGCACTGGATGCCGACATACCTAATGGGGATTTATTTGCTACTCTCTTAGAAAGCCGAATTTGTAGAGAGGAGAGAGAGAGCAAGGAGAAGGAGGTGCTACATGGCAAGGTGGTTCATTTAACAGATGAGAACAGTCATTTGTCACATAGTTTAAATAAGATCCAATGGATTCCTATGATCGCTAGTGCCGCTGCTTGTTTAGTGTTAGGACTGATAGTTGGTAAGTCTTTTTTAGGTGAGTCTTCTGAGGCTGAAGTGGTTAAAGTTGTTTCTCCGCCCTCTCTTACACCAGTGGTGTATCCAGTTGATGATACGTTATCTATTAATTTTTTGAGAGAGAAGCAATGCAATGTAATTGTTGTGGAGGGGTTAGAAGCTCTGCCTGATGATTTCGATTTGTTTAAATATTCGAATAAAGTTGAGGTAATTAAAGTCCATCCTAACACGGATTACCAAACTCATTAACTATGTCTTCTTTAGCGTTTCTTTATCGAATATTATTTGTTAGCTCCCTTTCTTTGTTCTCGGCAGCCTTTGCTCAGGGGACAAAAGACTTTGACCAAGGAAAGCATATTACTGGAATTATTAAAGGGACGTTGATTTTTGCTGGCCCGACAACAAAGGATGTAGATAATATCGTTTTATTAGACGGTAAGCTACGTTCGATTGTCGTGTCAGAAAGTAAGTTTAAAGCGGAAGAGCTTTATAAAATCGGAACAGATAAGCAAGATGTCTATAAAGCGTATCAAAGCTGGTTAAAACCCTTGGAGGGTTCTGATAAGTTTATGATTAACTGTGAGCCTAAGGCCCGTCTCAAGAATGGCCAAAAAATGGTGGTTAATTTTTGGGTGGATAATAAGAAGGTCTTTTCTACAGATACGATTCTTATAAAGTATAAGACCCCGTTAATCATTATGGGGCCTTCTTGGAGAGGTGGGAAGATTTTAATGGCTGTTGAGCTAGAACGTTGACACGCTAAACTTTGCGGCTAATAGAGCGCCCAGCAATGAAGCCCGTAGTCCATGCGTTTTGAAAGTTAAAACCTCCTGTTATTCCGTCGATATTTAAGACTTCACCAGCTAAGTAAAGGTTTTTGGAGTATTTGCTTTCCATCGTTTGGGTCGTTATTTCAGTTAAGGGCACTCCACCACAAGTGACGAATTCGTCTTTGTTGAGGCTCTTACCTTCCACCTCAAGGATATTACTTGTGAGATAAGATAAGAGATCCTGTTCTTGTAATCTGGTTAGCTGAGCCCAAGTTTGGGTTGGGGAAATTTTGGCTGCGATACAAAACTTCGCCCAAAGCCTTTTTGGCAGAGAGCTGATAGGACTTCTTTTACTAATCTGGCGTTTTCCGCAGTCTTTTCGCATTTGAGTTAAAATATCTGTTATAGAGTCATCTGGGCACCAGTTGATTTTGATTTGAAAGGTATAGTTACACTCTTCCAAGAAACGTGCGGCAAAGGCTGAAAGCTTCAATATTCCTGGGCCACTTAAGCCCCAATGCGTGATAAGAACAGGTCCTTCTGTTTTATAATTTGTTCCGATAATTTCTACTAGGGCTTTAGGAACTGATAAACCTTCAAGATCCGAGAGTATAGGATCGGAAATAGTGAAGGTAAAGAGAGATGGAACAGGAGGCATGAGGTTGTGGCCAAGTTTTGTAAGTAATTTAGCCCCCGATGTAATACGGGTGCCACCAGTGGCTACTAGCACAGACCTAGCTCTTATAGTAAGTGAATCATTAACCGTCAGGGTATATAAGCTGTCCTGATCTTGGTAATCAATATCTGAGACGCCAGCCTTTAATACAATTTCAATACCTAAATTTGTGGCGGTTTCCATAAGGCAATCAATAATCGTTTGGGAGTCATCAGTGATGGGAAACATTCGCCCGTCCGATTCTGTTTTGAGTTCAACACCTCGTTCTTCAAACCAATTAATGGTGTCTTGTGGGGAAAAATGATGAAATGGTCCGAGTAACGATTTCCCTCCTCTAGGGTAGTTTTGAATGAGTGGTTTAGGATCGAGGCAGTTGTGAGTTACGTTACAACGCCCTCCCCCAGAAATCTTTACTTTACCTAGTAGACGGTTTGACTTTTCTAGTAATAGGACTTTTTTGGGTGTGCAGGCATGCTCCATGATGCTTATGGCTCCAAAGAACCCAGCGGCTCCTCCTCCAATAATAATTGCATCCCATGTGAGGCGTTCGTTTATGTGCTCGATAACCATTATTTCTTATTCTTTGGGGGCGGTGACTAAGAAATCGAGCCTAATTATGCGGAAAAAACAGGAGTTTTTGAAGTATATGGAGAAATGTCTAAACTTTTCAAATAAAAGCTTTGAATGTTTCCGCTAAATATCACTGAATCTCAAAACTGTTCGATATACCATATCAAATACATTGTAAAAAATCCTTAAATCATGGGCGGAAAGAACAAACCTAAAAAAAAACTCTCATTCAGAACAATGGTTAAAAGGTTAGTTCTCTGGGTAGGTGTACCCGGAATACTTATTGGAATTGTAGCTGGGATATTTGTTTTTCGCTATATTCAACCATTTTATAAGAGGTCTCAAGAATATGATATTACTCAGATTGACAAGGTAGAGTTGCCGAGTATTATTTTTGACCGCAATAATCGAGAAATCGGGCGAATGTATGTTGAAAATAGAAGTGTCATTTCTATCGACCAAATGCCTCAGTTATTGATTGATTCCTTACTTGCTCAAGAAGATCAGCGGTTTTGGGAAAATAATGGCGTCGATTGGATAGGGCTTTGCCGAATGGTGTATTTGAACCTCAAAGCGCGAAAAATCACACAAGGGGCAAGTACAATTACGATGCAGTTAGCAAGAAACGCTTTTAATTTGAAATCTGAAGCTCTCAAGCGAGGGGAAGGTGGTAAGGAGCGTAAAATTGTAGAAATTCTTTTAGCGAGCAGAATTGGGCGTAAATACTCAAGTGTTTCAGGTAAGAAATTTATCTTAGAAAATTATCTGAATAGAGTTCCTTTTGGGCATGGATATTATGGAGTTCGTTCGGCATCTCTTGGGTATTTTGGTAAGGAGCCGAATGAATTGACCTGGGAAGAGGCAGCTTCTTTGGTATCTTGTATTAAGAACCCTTCGTATTTTTCTCCTTTACGCTTCCCTGAGCACAATAAGAAGGCAAGAGATCATGTCTTCAAGCGTTTGTTAATTGACGAAAAAATCGATCAGAAACAGTATGATGCCTTGGTTCAGTTGCCTATTGTAACGAACCCTAAACCATTGCGTAGAGGTACTTCGCATCTCTATGAAAAAATTGGAGGACTAGCACGTAATATTGTTGGTGAAGAGGCCATGTCATCAGGTGGGTATCGTATCTACACTACTATTGATAAAGACATTCAGAAGGCTGCTGCTGAGGCTTTAACGTTACAGCTTAATGAGGTTGAGGCTCTCGAGGGATACACTCACGAGAAATATGAAGATTATGACAGATCTAAGGGGCCGCCTAATTACCTTCAAGGAGCGTTGCTTGTAAATAATCCTCAAACAGGAGCTGTATTGGCTCACGTTGGAGGTCGAAACTATAATCACACGCAATTTGATTTTATTGATTTAGGTCGTAGACCTTTAGGAACGGCATGTTTACCTTTCTTGTATGCATTAGGTTTAGAGAATGGAATGACACCTTCAAGTATGCTTAAAGATGAGCCGATTGATAATCGTATGGTAATGGTTGGAGGTCGAGAAGGGATACTTGGTGAGTGGGGGGCTGAGACCTTATCTCCTCAGTATGAAGGAATGATCTCCTTGAGAGAGTCTCTCAAGAATTCAAAGGTTTCAGCGAGTGTGCGCCTTGGTCGAATGTTGGGAGTAGAAACCTTTGTTGACTTTTATAAGAAATTAGGATTTGCGGTTTCTGAAGAGGAAAAGCCTCTTGCGCGAGACTTGTTAGGTTGGATGCCGGCTTCGATTAGTGAGGCGGCCTTGGCGTATTCAACATTTTATAATGAAGGTCGTGTGAATGATATGCTTTCTTATATTACTAAAATAGAAAGCTCAGAAGGTTTGATGATCTATTTGGCAGATGAAAACCAAACTGAGAAAAACGCAAAAAGCGTGATCGACTCTAGTTCGTCATATCAAATTGATAATATTCTACAAGAGACTGTGAAAGACGGGAATCTGAAGCAGTATGGGGAAGAGTTGCAAAAATTAGGATACAAAGGGGGAGTTAAGAGTGGGACGCCTTATAATTTTGCAGATGCTTGGGCTTTTGCAACAAATAGTGAATTAGTGTTGTCATCTTGGGTTGGGTTTCAGCAAGGTAATAGAGGAGCCATACTAGAGAATGGTTTTGCTAAGGATATTGCTGTGCCGATCATTGCAAAAGTAATGAAGAATATACCATTAGAGTTGCGTGCGTCAGAACTTGAGCTGCCCGAAAATATTGTGATGGAAAGGATCTGTAAAAAATCAGGCCAACTCGCTACGAGGTATTGCTTTGAAAAACACGATCATCACTTAGAAGACGATGAAGTAGTGGATGATTATAAGTCTACAGTCTATACTGAATATTATCGGAAAGGTGAGGCTCCCGTGGAGATTTGTTCTATTCATATGAACTTGGAAGGGCAGAAAGGTTTTACTGAACAGTATGCACCAGTCGAGGGTGTGACGGCTGCAAGACCTGTCTTAACAGCGGATCCGGTTAAGCCTTGGTCCCCGGTCGTCGTTGGAGTAGATCCTTATGGAGCAGTGAAGCATAGTTCAAAGAAGGATAAGGTCTTTGATCAAACAGACGATTACGCGAGTGGCCTACTTATTTTAAATGATTCGGTTGAAGGAGAGGATGACGCGAAGATCACTATTCCTTACCCTAAAAAGCTACAATTGAAAGTGGAGGTCGAAGATATTAATCCATTGGTGCCCAAAGCTGTAATTGTAGAGTGATTAGTGCTTTTCGAGTCCTATCGACTTTATAATCCCAAAAAGCCTCCTTTTAACAAGAGGAGGCTTTTTGTTTAATGGGATGTTTTTAGAGGGCTTTTATTCTTATGAAAGTTCTAACTTGTATCGAGGAACCTTAGAATCGACTTCTTGTGACCAGAGGTCGATTCCGCCTCTCATGATGCGAGTATTCTTGAGTCCATGACCATGAAACCAAGAGCAGGTGTCAATGGCTTGAGTTCCTAAGTGGTCAAATAGAATGATAGGTGTTTCAGCATTACATTCGTTGAACAGTTTGTTTTGTAACTCTTGGGTGAGAAGTTTAGACCCTTTGAGGTGGATCGCATCATGCTCTTCTCTTGTTCTACAGTCTAGAAGATAGATTGTAGGTGTATTTGCGATCAAAGTAACAATTTCAGAAGGATCTAGTGTCACTGAGTCCTCGTAATGTATGCTATCTAAGACAACCTGTAAAACATCAGTTGTATCCAACTTATTGCGATCACAAACCTCTTGTAAGGTTTCCTTATCATCATAGGCACAAGACTGGCAACCTCCAATATGGAAGTGGGAAAATAAAGCTCCTTTTAAACTTGGAAACTTTTCTCTGAGTGCCGCCATTGATTCTTTTAAAAGATTCTCAGACATAAAATAAATTAAAAATACCCCAGGCCGGACTCGAACCGGCACGTTCTAGGAACAATGGATTTTAAATCCACAGCGTCTACCAATTCCGCCACTGGGGCAGCGGGAGACTATGGGTAGAATAGATTTTAAGTTGATGCAAGATAAAACTCTTACTTTTTTAATTTTAATTTTCTTATCATTGGTTAGGCTTTACCTATTGATTTTTTAACACATACCCAAGATTCTTTTTTACCCGCATTAAGAACTGTGAAAGTTTTATTAGATGGTGCAGGCGGGTTTATATTTGACTACCTCTTGCCTCAGCATATGGAGTTGGAGGCGGGTCATAGAGTAAAGGTTCCTCTTCAAAACCGAAATGTCTTAGGAACTGTTCTTCGTGTGAATGAGGTAGATCATGCGCAATACAAACTGCGCCCAGTTGTAGAGGTTGTTTCTGAGGCTCCGCTTCTCACGCAGACATTGCTAGAGTTGGCGCAATGGATGAGTTCCTATTACTGTTGTCCCTTAGAGCATGCATTGCGTGTTATGTTGCCGAGTTCGTTACGGAAGGAGAAGTCATTTGATAAGGTGCAACAGAAGGTTGTATTAGTAAAGGGATTGGACGAAGAAGATTTGTTGAAACTTAAGGCCAAAGCTCCGAAGCAATATCAGATTGTAAAGCGCCTTCAGGAAGCTGGTGGTGAGTCTTTGCAAAATGCTTTAGGGGCAGGGGTGTCTTCTCCGATTAAAGGCCTCGAAAAAAAGGGGATTGTTGTATTGGAGCAGGCTGTAGTGAAGCGTGATCCCGAGGCTGAGAGTAATTTTGCGCCTTCTCAGCCGTTGCAGTTAAATGAAGAGCAAAAAAATGCTCTTGATCGAATTGTAGGCAGTGCGTCTGCAGAAGTGAGTAAGCCAATTTTGCTTGCAGGTGTGACAGGTTCAGGAAAGACGGAGGTTTATTTGCAAGCTTCTGATGCGATTCTTAAGACTGGTAAGACTGTAATTATTCTTGTGCCAGAGATTGCGCTGACTCCCCAGACCGTGAGAAGGTTTAAATCGAGATTTGATAAATTTAATCATCCTGTGGCGGTGTTACATTCCGAATTGTCTGCAGGAGAAAGGCATGATGAATGGAAGAGGCTTCGTGAAGGTGAGGCTGTGGTTGCTATTGGAGCTCGTTCTGCAGTCTTTGCTCCTCTGTTAAATGTTGGTTTGATTATTGTGGATGAGGAGCATGAAACGTCCTATAAGCAAGAGGCGTCACCTAGATATCAAGGGCGAGATCTCGCAGTGGTGAGAGGTGTTCTCGAAAAATGTCCTGTGGTTTTGGGGTCGGCAACCCCATCGCTCGAATCATGGAATAATACTCTGAGAGGAAAATATGAGTTGGTTAAGATTAACTGTAGGGCGGATTCCCAGTCTATGCCTCGGGTGAGGGTAGTGGATATGCGAATGGAGTCGCGAAAGAGTAAGGTAAAGCCCCTTATTTTCTCTGATCAGTTGCGTGCTTCTATTCAGAAGCGGTTAGATATTAATGAGCAAGTGATCTTGTTTTTGAATCGTAGAGGGTTCTCCCGAGTGGCGCAGTGTCCTAGCTGTGGTCATAAGGTGGGGTGCCCTCATTGTTCCTTAACTCTTACTTATCACCGTAAAGATGAGCGCATGATATGTCATATGTGTCATTATACCAGTTTGCCCCCTAAGCAGTGTCCAGAATGCCATGACCCGGCGATTTTGTTTAATGGATATGGGACTGAAAAAGTGCAGGAGATTACGCAAAAGCTTTTTAAAAATGCACGGGTTGCTCGCTTAGATGCCGATATTACGAAAAAAAGGGGGGCGATGAAGCAGGTTTTAGAGCAATTTCGCCTACATAAAATTGACATTTTAATAGGAACACAAATGATTGCTAAGGGGTTGCACTTCCCCACGGTAACTCTTGTTGGAGTGTTAAACGCGGATCTTTCCCTTCATACACCAGATTTTCGTGCCAGTGAGAGAACTTTCCAATTGTTGACGCAAGTGGCAGGTCGGTCAGGTCGAGGGCCTCTTGAGGGAGAGGTTGTTATTCAGACGTTTACTCCTCACGCTCCTAGTATTCAGTATGCAAGGCATCATGATTATTATGGATTTGTGGAGCAGGAACTCGAATTTAGAAGGGCGTTCTCCTATCCGCCCACTTATAATATGGCAATTATAACCTCTGCAGGAGCGAAGGAAGACTTGGCGGAGTTGACGCTTAAAACGATTTATAAAAGGTTGGAAGCTGTTTCAAAAGATGTCAAAGAACCCATTATTATTGGTGAACCATTACCTTCTCCACTTGAAAAGGCATATGATGAATACCGATTTCAAATGATTGTGCGCAGTGCGCGCCCTAAAATGTTGACGACCTTTTTGCGTCGAACCCTTGATAAAATAACGATTCCTAGTGATGTGAGAGTAGTTTGTGATGTTGATGCGTATAATGTTTCATAAATTTATGCACTTTCCCTTTGACACAAAAAAAAATACTGCTAGCGTGCGTAGACTTCTAATTGTTTAAGCATGCTTTAAAGTGTGTTGACAACATGCTCTTGTAGCTCAGTGGTAGAGCGCATCCTTGGTAAGGATGAGGTCGGCAGTTCAAATCTGCTCAAGAGCTCCACTTTAAAGTGGTAGTTAAAACGAGGAAGTGAAGAATCAGCCTCAGGCTAAAAACAACCTAACGACATGGCAAAACAAGCATTCGAAAGAAATAAGCCGCACGTCAACATCGGGACTATCGGACATGTTGATCACGGAAAAACAACATTAACAGCTGCAATTACCAATACTCTTGCTGAGAAAGGTTTTGCTGAGGCTAGAGCGTATGATCAAATTGACGGAGCTCCAGAAGAACGTGAGCGTGGAATTACAATCTCAACAGCGCACGTTGAGTATGAAACAGATTCTCGTCACTATGCTCACGTAGATTGTCCGGGTCACGCAGATTATGTTAAAAACATGATCACAGGTGCGGCTCAAATGGATGGAGCTATCTTGGTGTGTTCAGCAGCTGATGGTCCTATGCCTCAGACTCGTGAGCACATTCTACTTGCTCGTCAGGTTGGTGTTCCAGCATTAGTAGTTTTCCTTAATAAAGTAGATCAAGTTGACGATGAAGAGCTTCTTGAGTTAGTTGAAATGGAGATTCGTGAGCTTCTTAGCACATATGATTTCCCTGGAGATGATATTCCTGTAACAATGGGGTCAGCTCTTAAGGCTCTTGAAGGTGATGCGACGCACAAAGAAAACATCGTTAAGCTTATGGATTCAGTTGATGAGTATATCCCTGAGCCAGAGCGTCCAATTGATCAAGATTTCTTGATGCCTGTAGAAGATGTATTCTCAATTGAAGGTCGTGGAACAGTTTGTACTGGCCGTATTGAGAGAGGTATCATTAAGAAGATGGAAGAAGTTGAGATTGTTGGTATTCGTGAGACACAAACAACCACAATTACAGACATCGAAATGTTCCGTAAGCTTCTTGATGAGGGGCGTGCAGGTGATAATGTAGGTCTTCTTGTTCGTGGTCTTAAGAAAAATGACATCGAAAGAGGTCAGTGTATCGTTAAGCCAAAGTCAGTAAACCCACACAGCAAGTTTAAGGCTGAGGTTTATGTTCTTTCTAAGGACGAAGGTGGACGTCACACGCCATTCTTCTCAAACTACAGACCACAGTTCTACTTCAGAACGACAGACGTTACAGGTTCTATCTCTCTTCCAGACGGAGTAGAAATGGTTATGCCTGGTGATAACGTAGAGCTTACAATTGAGCTTATTACATCAGTAGCAATGGAGAAAACAATGCGTTTCGCTATCCGTGAGGGTGGTCGCACAGTAGGTGCTGGACGTGTTGGTGAAATCCTTGCGTAACACTACTTTTTAGTAGCGAGTTATTTGTGATCATCTCGCTACTTTTTCGGTTGTAAGAAAGGAGTTAAATCCTTTTTTATAACAAAATTGACACTAAAGATTATTATATATAGGGGTATAGCTCAATTGGTAGAGTAGTGGTTTCCAAAACCATTGGTTGTGGGTTCGAGTCCCTCTGCCCCTGCCATATATAATTTCAATCTTAGTTTACCATTTTAAAACACAATGATCAGTAAAGTTTCAACCTTTCTAGGAGAGGTAAAGTCCGAGCTACGTAAGGCTACTTGGCCTTGGGAGTCGTCAGCAACAAACATTAAAGGCTTCAGAAAGTATAAGGAGCTCATTGATTCGACAGTGGTTGTGCTCATTGCGATGATATTGCTTTCAGGTTTTGTTGCGTTATCAGATGTGTTATTGCAGAAAGCATTTGGTTTGATTACAGCCCTTGGTGGTAAGTAAAATAGTTACGCTCAGTATATTATGCCTGCTATTCCAGAACCCAAAAAGCAGTGGTATGTCGCCCATGTTCTCTCCGGGCAAGAAAAGAGTACTGCGAGAAGATTAGAGGAACACATTGCACGTGAAGAGCTGTCCGATAAGTTTTTCGATGTTTTAGTACCTCAAGAAACTATCTCTGAAGTGAAGAAGGGTCAGAGAAAGGAAAGTCAGAAGAAGTTTTTCCCTGGTTATATTATTGTTAATATGCACCTCTATGATGAGGAGGGGAGTCTGATCCCTGAAACATGGGATGCGATCAATAATACAGATGGTATTATTGGATTTGCGGGGACCAAGACTAGACCTCTACCTATGCGTCAGAGAGAGGTTGAAACAATGTTGAACCAGATTAAGGAGCGTACCGAAGAAGCAAGGCCTTCTGTGCTATTTAATGTAGGGGATGCAGTCAAAGTTAATGACGGCCCATTTGAATCGCAAACAGGTATTGTCGAGGAGATCGATATGGAGAAAGGTATGATGCGAGTCTCTGTGACGATCTTCGGACGTTCAACTCCTGTAGAATTAGAGTTTTGGCAGGCTGAGAAGGCAGAGCTCTAAGTTTTTAATAAATTTTTTAGTAACCTAAATTATGGCAAAAGAAGTAACCAATATAATTAAATTACAGATTCCTGCTGGAAAGGCGAATCCATCACCACCAGTTGGTCCAGCTTTAGGACAAGCTGGGGTGAACATCATGGCTTTCTGTAAGGAGTTCAATGCAGCAACCCAACAGGCCGGAGGAGATATTCTTCCAACTGTTATTTCTGTATATGCGGACAAGTCCTTCACATTCATTACTAAGAAGCCACCTGCAGCAGTTTTACTTAAGAAAGCGGCAGGTCTTGCTTCAGGTTCAGGTGAGCCTAACAAAGTGAAAGTAGGAAAGATTAGTAGAGAGAAATTAATGGAAGTAGTAGAAATTAAGCTTCCTGACCTTAATACAAACGATCCAGAACAAGCTGCTAAGATTCTCGCAGGAACAGCTCGTCAAATGGGCTTAGAAATCGAGGAAGCATAAATTTAAAAGCAGGAGACATTAATCGCAAGTACTGCAAACTATTATGAAAAAAAGAAGTAAAAGATATTTAGAAGCTGCTAAAGCAGTGGACGTCGAAGCAACCTATCCTTTAAGCGAAGCAATTTCTAAGCTAAAGGCTTTCCCTCAACCTAAGTTTGACTCAACGGTTACTCTTTCATTTAACTTAGGTGTTGATCCTCGTAAGAGTGATCAAATGATCAGAGGTAGTGTTGCTCTTCCTCATGGAACAGGTAAAAACGTGAGAGTTATCGTTTTTGCTACGGGAGATGCAGCGAAGGCTGCGACAGATGCTGGAGCAGAGAAGGTAGGTCTTGAAGACCTTATTAAGGAAGTTCAGGGTGGATTCCTTGACTTTGATGTGGCGATCGCTACTCCTGATGCTATGGCGCAGGTTCGTAAGATTGCACGTGTTTTAGGACCTCGTGGTCTTATGCCAAACCCTAAGACAGGTACTGTTACGGATGATACAGCAAACGCTGTAAACGAAGTAAAAGCTGGTCGTGTAGATTACAAGGTAGACAAAGTTGGAAACATTGCAGCGGCTATCGGTAAGTCTTCATTTAGTGCAGATCAGATTTCTGACAATGCTCAGGCTCTCATCGACAGTGTTGTAAAGGCTAAGCCAAGCTCTACAAAAGGTATTTATGTGAAGAGTGTAACGCTCGCAAGTTCAATGAACCCAGGAGTTCGTCTTGACCAAACAGCGTATTCTCCTAATCAAGCAGTATAACTAAAAATTTAGAAGATGAATCCAGATAAGAAATACATCGTTGATGAGCTACTAGAACGTGTTAACTCATCACCATTTGTTTTAGTTGTAGATTACACCTCTATGACTGTGACAGAGTTCGCAGAATTGAGAAACCGCTTAGGTGAAACACAATCAGAGTGTCACGTAGCGAAAAACACCTTCATGAAGAAGACTCTTGAGCTTGCTGAGCTTCCAGACCTTGGAGACAGCCTTAAGGGGCAGACCGCTTTCATTACAGGTGAAGAAGACGTATGTGCTGCAGCGAAAGTTGTTAAGAATTTCGTTAAGGAGTTCAAGAAGCCTGAGATCAAGGCTGGAATTCTTGATGGAGACGTTCTTGATCAAGCTCAGATTGTTGCTCTTGCAGATCTTCCTTCGAAAGATCAGCTTCTTGCACAACTTCTTGGTGTCCTTAATGAGCCTGCTACTCAACTTCTTCGTACGATTAACGAGCCAGGTGGATCACTTGCGCGTGTTATCAAGGCAAAGGCTGACAAAGACGCTGAGTAAAAACTCCTTTACATTATTGGGAATGTATATATTCCCAATTTTAATTTAATAAATTTGAACAGATAACCTAAAGGTTTTTATTAACTTGTAGGTTTGAACTTGGAACTAACGGTTCCTTGTCGGAATATCGGCAGATATTCTGAAATGCCTCAGAGCCCTGAGGTGCGACAATACCAACCCAAAAACTAACTAATAATATGGCTGATCTAGCAAAAATCGCTGAAGAACTCGGAAAATTAACTGTACTTGAAGCTGCAGAACTCGTAAAACAACTTGAAGAAGAGTGGGGTGTATCCGCTGCTGCTGCTGCTGCCCCAGTAATGGTTGCTGCTGCTGGAGAAGCAGGTGCTGCTGCAGAAGAGAAAACAGAGTTTGACGTAATCCTTAAAGGTGACGGCGGGAAGAAAATCCAAGTAATTAAGGCTGTTCGTGGCGTAAAAGCTGGACTCGGTCTTGCTGACGCTAAGAAGCTTGTTGAAGAAGCTCCAGTAGCTCTTCTCGAAGGTGCTTCAAAAGAAGACGCTGAAGCTGCTAAGAAGGCTCTAGAAGAAGCTGGTGCTGAAGTAGAAGTTAAGTAAGCTTTACTGTTTATTGTAGTGAGTCTGAGGTTTCTCAGGCTCACTTTTTCGCGTTCACTCCTTAATATAAGGGGTGAACGCGGAAAAGTTTCTAGATACTGCATTTAGAGCGGACCCATTACATATCCTAAATTCGTTTTAGGAGCCCTGCGATAGATTAAAGGAGGAAACCACTGGCGAGTCACCTGTGGTAAAACAGAAGTTTAATGCTATCAAATAGCCAACCCAGTCTTATTTATTGAGCCTGGGCAACAATTATTACCGAAACATATATACATATAATGGAACGTCGCAACTTTGGAACGATCAAGGAAGTTATTGATGCACCAAACCTCATCGAGGTGCAGATTCAATCCTATGAGGATTTTCTTCAGCAAGGGATTGCCTTAGATAAGAGGCAAGATACAGGATTACAGGCTGTTTTTAGAGAAATATTTCCGATCAAAAGTTATGATGAAGCAATCGAGTTAGATTATTCATCTTACCGTATAGATGCTCCAAAAATGACCGCCCTTGAGGCCTTAAGAAAGGGAGAAACTTTTAGCGCGGCATTATATGTCACCTTTAAGCTAAAGGATGAGTCAGGGAATAAGTCTGAAGAGGTTTACATGGGAGAGTTACCTATGATGACTCGTAGGGGGACATTTGTGATAAACGGAGCAGAGCGTGTCGTTGTATCTCAGCTACACAGATCACCAGGTATTTGCTTTGAGGTTTCCCAACACCTAAATGGTAAATCATTACACTCATTCCGAATTATTCCAGATAGAGGGTCATGGTTAGAAGTGCAGTTTGATACCAATGATCTTTTATACGTTTATCTCGATCGTCGTAGACGTAGACGTAAGTTCTTAGCGACTACGTTTATGCGTGTGCTTGGTTATCCTACAGATCGTGATATTGTAGAGAACTTTTATGAAATCAAGAGCCTTGCATTAAGTGAAGACATTGATGAGACAAACCTTAACCATTATGTGACCTTTGAGGACATTATGGATGGTGAGCTCGCGATTGCTCGTAAGTATGAGCCATTGACGATCGGAGTTGTGAAGCAACTTGTGTCACTTGGCCATACAGATATTGAGGTCATTGATGTGAGAGAGGACGAGATTCTCATTAAGACCCTGAAGAAAGATCCAGCTTGGGATGAGGAGTCTGCATTGAAGGATATTTATAAAAAGCTTCGCCCTGGCGATCCTCCAACAGCAGCTAATGCTAAGGCGCTCTTGAAGAGACTCTTCTTTGATCCTAAGAAATATGACCTTACCAGAGTTGGACGTTACAAAATCAATCAGAAATTAGGTTTAGAGATCGATTCGAATACACGCATCATGGTTGAGGAAGATTACCTCAAGGCGATGCATTACCTTTTGACTCTTAAGAAAGGCAACGGTGGAGTTCTCGATGATATTGACCACTTAGGCTCACGTCGTATCAGAGCAGTTGGTGAACTTTTGGGTAATCAATGTAGAGTAGGTCTTGCGAGAACAGAACGTCTTGTGAAAGAGAGAATGACCCTCTTTGATGTAAACATTGAAGGCATGACGCCGCAGAAGCTTATTAATCCAAAGGCTCTGTCTGCGGTTGTAAGAGATTTCTTCGGGAGATCACAACTCTCCCAGTTCATGGACCAGACGAATCCATTAGCTGAATTGACGCACAAGCGTCGTTTATCTGCGTTAGGGCCTGGTGGTCTTAACAGAGACCGAGCAGGGTTTGAGGTGCGTGATGTTCACCCATCTCACTATGGCCGTATTTGCCCGATTGAGACTCCTGAGGGACCAAATATTGGTCTGATCAACTCCATGTGTACTTTTGCACGTATTAATGAGTTTGGGTTCATTGAGACACCTTATCGTTTGGTTAAGGATGGTAAGGCTACAACTGAGATTCAATACCTCACAGCTGACCAAGAGGAAGGCTACCTTATCGCTCAGGCAAACAATGCTATTAATGAGGATGGCTCCTTCGTAAATGAGCAGATTACTGCTCGCGAACACGGAGAGTTCTTAGAGGTTGACCCTAATAGAGTACACCTTATGGACGTTTCTCCTAAGCAACTCGTGTCTGTGGCAGCTGGTCTCATTCCATTCTTAGAGCACGATGATGCAAACCGTGCTTTGATGGGATCAAACATGCAACGTCAAGGGGTTCCTCTATTAGCTTCAGAGTCCCCATATGTTGGAACAGGACTAGAAGCTAAAGCCGCGAGAGACTCGCGTTCCGTCATTATTGCGGAAGCAGACGGCATTGTAGCGGCTTCTACCGCTGAGGTTATTATTACGACTCCTGATGGCGAGCTCCCAGTGACAGACGAGCAGTTCCTTTCTGAGCCAGGATCGGTCACAACCAATCCTGCTGATGGAATCTTTGTCTACCCTTTACGTAAGTTCATGCGTTCGAATGCTGGAACCTGCATTAACCAGAAGCCTATTGTTCTGAGAGGCCAATCGGTGAAATCAGGTGATGTGTTAGCTGATGGACCAAATACCCAAGATGGTGAATTAGCGCTCGGGAAGAATGTTCTCGTAGCCTTCATGCCTTGGAACGGTTATAACTTTGAGGATGCTATTGTGATCTCAGAGCGTGTTGTGAAGGAAGATGTGTATACTTCGATTCACATTTCAGAGTATGAAGTAGCAGCGAGAGATACGAAGCTCGGGCCAGAGGAGATTACACGTGATATTCCAAATGTAGGAGAAGAGGCGCTTAAAAACCTAGACCACGATGGAATTATTCGCATTGGAGCAGAGGTCAAACCTGGAGATATCCTCGTAGGGAAAGTAACGCCTAAGTCTGAGACAGAATTGGCTCCAGAAGAGCGTTTACTACGTGCGATCTTTGGTGAGAAAGCTGCTGATGTTAAGGACACGTCCCTCAAGGTGCCTTCGGGAACAGTGGGAATCGTTCAAGACATTAGAGTTTCCTCACATGGTGGAGTGCGCACGAACTCTAATAAGGAAATCCTTGAGCCTGCTGAGATGAAGAAGCAGCTCAAGAAGATTAATGACGATTATAAGAAGAAGAAAGATACGCTTACCGAGCAACTCACGGAGAAGCTTTCTGACA
Organism: uncultured Verrucomicrobiales bacterium; assembly: GCA_964445335.1. Lineage (GTDB taxonomy): Bacteria > Verrucomicrobiota > Verrucomicrobiia > Verrucomicrobiales > Akkermansiaceae > WTJZ01. The sequence goes on along the minus strand of CAYUKP010000006.1, from coordinate 5,676 downwards.
TTCTTCTCGGGGAGAAAATTCCTCTAGATGTGGATAATGCTCAGACGGGTGAAATCATCATTCCTGCGAACCGTAAAATTACAAAGACTCTTCTGCGTAAGTTGGCTTCAGTCTATGATCATATCGAGATTGATCCTTCTCCTATTCGTAACAAGATTATGGAGATCATCGGGTCATTTGAGAACCGTTTCCAAGAGTTAGACAATGATCGTGAAAGAAGACTTGATCAGATCGAAAGTGGAGACGAAGTCGATCCAGGTATCGTGAAGGAAGTAAAAGTTTTCGTTGCGAAGAAACGTAAGCTTTCTGTGGGAGATAAAATGGCTGGACGTCACGGAAACAAAGGGGTTGTCTCCATTATTGTTCCTGAGGCAGATATGCCGTTCCTTGCAGATGGAACGCCTGTTGATATTTGTCTTAACCCTCTAGGTGTACCTTCCCGAATGAACATTGGTCAGGTATTGGAAACCCACCTCGGGGTCGCCGCCAAAGCACTCGGGTTTAAGGTCGCTACTCCAATTTTCGACGGAATTAAGGAAGATAAGATTTGGGACTACATGACTGAGGCTAAGAAGGTCGACGGTTACACCTGGATTGGTGATGGAAATGACGGTAGCATCGCTGGTAAGTCGACTCTCTATGATGGTCGTACTGGTGAAGCCTTCCACCAACCACTCGTTGTAGGTCTCATCTACATGTTGAAGCTTGGTCACCTTGTGGCAGACAAGATCCATGCTCGTGCGGTTGGACCTTACTCTTTGGTTACGCAACAGCCACTCGGAGGTAAAGCCCAGTATGGTGGACAGAGATTTGGAGAGATGGAGGTTTGGGCTCTCGAAGCCTATGGAGCAGCTTATACTCTTCAAGAATTACTCACCGTGAAGTCTGATGATGTTCAGGGTAGAACTCGTATCTATGAGTCCATCGTCAAGGGCGATAACGCTCTCGAAGCAGGGACTCCTGAGTCATTTAATGTTCTTGTGAAAGAGATGCAGGCTCTTGGGCTTGATGTGAAGCCTGGACGTAGCTCAGATCAGAAAGACTCGCTAGATGAGTTAGACTCACTAGATAACTTTAGTTTAGATGACCTTACTCTCTAATCCCCCTTCAACCACCACTACTAACAATTAAAATTTTAAAGTAAATATGAGCGTAGACATGAATCTAAAAGAACTCTATGGGGTTGAAGGTAAGCCTCAAGCGTTCGATCAAGTCGGAATCATCCTTGCATCTCCAGATGTGATTCGTAACTGGTCACGTGGAGAGGTTCAGAACCCTGAAACTATCAACTACCGAACATTCAAGCCTGAAAAAGGCGGTTTGTTCTGTGAGCGTATTTTCGGGCCAACCCGCGATTGGGAGTGTTCCTGCGGGAAATATAAGCGTATTAAGCACAAGGGCGTCACCTGTGATAGATGTGGCGTTGAAGTCACACTCTCTAGAGTGCGTCGTGAGAGAATGGGGCATATCGAACTTGCGGTCCCTGTGACACACATTTGGTTCTACAAGTGTATGCCATCTCGCTTGGGACTTATGTTAGACATGAGTGCGAGACATCTTGAGCGTGTGATCTATTACGAAGACTATATCGTGATTGATCCAGGTCAGACTCCATTAGAGAAAGGTCAACTCCTCACGGAAATTGAATTGCGTGATGCGGAGGATGAGTATGGCGAAGAGTCCTTCCGCGCTGGAATGGGGGCAGAAGCAATCCGTGCGCTTCTTGCGAGCATCCAACTAGATCCTCTCATTGTTGAGCTACAAGAGCAAGTAGAGCAAACACGTTCTAAACAAACGAAGAAGAAGTTGGCGAAGCGCTTGAAGCTTGCTCAAGGGTTTGCTTACTCCAAGACACGTCCTGAATGGATGGTTATGACAACTCTTCCTGTCATTCCTCCAGATCTTAGACCATTAGTTCCTTTGGAAGGTGGTCGTTTTGCGACTTCTGATCTTAATGACCTTTACCGTCGTGTGATCAACCGTAACAATCGTCTTAAGAACCTTTTAATGCTTAAGACGCCAGATGTGATCATCCGTAATGAGAAGCGCATGCTACAAGAAGCTGTGGATGCTCTCTTTGATAACGGGCGTCATGGTCGTGCAGTAACCGGAGCTGGTAACAGACCTCTGAAGTCACTCTCTGACATGTTAAAAGGGAAGGGCGGGAGATTCCGTCAGAACCTTCTAGGGAAGCGTGTGGATTACTCTGGGCGTTCCGTGATTGTGATTGGTCCAGACTTGAAGCTTAGCCAATGTGGTCTGCCTAAGACGATGGCCTTAACATTATTTGAGCCATTTATTATCCGTCGTTTGAAGGAGCTTGGTTACTGTCATACGGTGAGATCAGCTAAGAAGATGATCGATCGTAAGACGACCGAAGTATGGGATATCTTGGAAGAGGTGACCAAAGGGCATCCAGTGATGCTCAACCGTGCTCCGACTCTACACAGACTTTCGATCCAAGCTTTTGAGCCAGTTCTCATTGAGGGATCTGCGATCAGACTTCATCCTCTCACATGTTCTGCTTATAACGCAGACTTTGATGGAGACCAAATGGCTGTGCACGTGCCTCTCTCGATTGAGGCGCAGATGGAAGCACGTCAACTCATGTTGGCACCGAATAACATTTTCTCACCAGCGAGTGGTAAGCCGATTACAACTCCTTCTCAGGATATTATTCTCGGAGCATACTATCTCTCATATATCCGCGAGACAACCAAGCCGGAGAGCCTCCAAGGGCTTCCTCTCTTTGAGAATGCTGTCGACATGGAATTTGCTCTCACGTCTGGTAAGATTGTTTACCAAGATTGGGTGCTTCTTCGTAACCCTGATTGTGGCAAGAAGACAATCTTTGGTAACGCCGATGACAGTGTGATCTTAACCTCTGCTGGTCGTGTCATGTTTAATGAAATCTGGCCAGACGAGATCGGGTTTATCAACAAGACTATCAGTAAGAAGCAGATGGGGAACCTCATCTGGAGAACGTATCAGACAGTTGGTAAGAAAAGAACAGTTGAGTCCCTAGATAAGCTCAAGGCTCTTGGGTTCAAGGAGGCTATGTATTCAGGTGCTTCTATTGGAATGGTCGATATGGTCATTCCTGAAGACAAGCCAGAGATTCTCGAAAAGTCTTATGACGAGGTCGCGACGGTTGAGAAGCAATTCAAGAATGGTATTATTACCAATGGAGAGCGTTATCAACGTGTGATTGACATTTGGACGAGAGCAACAGACTCTCTCTCCAATAAAGTTTTTGATACGCTTGTGCATAACTTTGGTAAGCGTGAGGCGAACCCTCTCTTTATGATGGTGGACTCGGGTGCTCGTGGTAATAAGAACCAGATTAAGCAGCTCTCAGGAATGCGTGGTCTGATGGCCAAGCCTTCTGGAGAAATTATTGAGCGTCCAATTACGTCTAACTTTAGAGAAGGTCTTTCGGTATTGGAATACTTCATCTCCACTCACGGTGCTCGTAAGGGACTCGCTGATACTGCTCTGAAGACGGCTGACTCAGGATATATGACGCGTAAGCTTGTTGATGTATCTCAAGATGTGATTGTCACCGAGGAAGATTGTGGTACGAGCAATGGTCTAACCGTCTTCTCCCTTGGTGATGAAGAAGGTTCGATCTCAAGTCGTATTTACGGTCGTGTCGCTGCGGAGAGAATTACGAGACCTGATGGTGAAGTGATTTGTGAGATTGATGACTTGCTCGATGAAGAAAAGTCTAATGCGATCGAAGACCTTGGGATCGACAAGATGATGATCCGCTCCGCTCTGACCTGTGAGTCCGATCACGGAATTTGTGGGCGTTGTTATGGGCAGAACCTTGCGACAGGAGTGATGGCGAAGCCTGGAGAAGCAGTAGGTATTATTGCCGCTCAATCCATTGGTGAGCCAGGAACACAGCTTACGATGAGAACCTTCCACTCAGGTGGGGTTGCTTTTGGTGGTGGTTCTAAGCCTGTCATTCAAGTCAAGAACAGTGGTAAGCTCATCTATAACGACATCAGATCGGTAGAAGACCCTGAAGGAAACTTTGTTGTTCTTAACAAGAACGGCTCTCTATCTGTGAGAGATCATGGTGGCATGGAGCTCGAAAACCATAAGCTTGTCATTGGAACGTTGATTTCAAAGGCAGATGGTGAAATGGTCGAAAAAGGTGATGAGATTGCTACATGGGATGCGCACGCAGCTCCTGTAATTTCTGAAAAGCCAGGGGTGATCGAATTCAATGATATGATCAACGGTATTACCTACACCCAAGATGCAGAAGGTTCTGACGAAGGGCAAGGTGGTCTCACGATTATTGAGCACAAAGAAGATCTACACCCACAGATTAAGATTCTTGATCCAAAGACTAAGGCAGTTCTTGCAACATACGCAATTCCTGTAGGGGCACGTCTCTCCGTCAAAGAGAAGGAGAAGATCAGTGCTGGTCAGCAGATTGCTCGTACGCCACGTAAGGCAGAGAGAACGAAGGATATTACCGGTGGTCTTCCAAAGATTGCGGAGCTCTTCGAGGCTCGTCGTCCAAAGGATGCGTGTGTGATTTCTAAGATTGACGGAATGGTTTCCTTTGGTGGAACCGTTCGTGGTAAGAAGAAGGTTATCGTGACCAATCAAGAGTCTGGTGATTCTGAAGACCACCTCGTACCTATGGGTAAACACATCATCGTTGCTGAAGATGAGTTTATCAAACGTGGGGAGAAGATTACTGATGGAGCGGTAGCTCCTGAGGATCTCTTAGAAGCTTGTGGTGTGCACGAGTTACAAGAGCACTTGGTGAATGAGGTTCAGGCGGTTTACCGTGCACAAGGGGTGGAGATTAATGATAAGCATATCGAAATCATCATCCGTCAGATGTTGCGTAAGGTGAAGATTACTGATCCTGGTGACTCTGAGTTCTTATGGGGAGACCAAATCGAACGTGCGACTTTCCGTAAGACAAACCGTGAGCTTGTCCAACAAGGTGGTAAGCCTGCTGAAGGGGAGCCGATTCTCCTTGGTATCACGAAGGCGTCTCTTGAGACGGAGTCCTTCATCTCAGCAGCTTCCTTCCAAGACACTACTCGTGTCCTTACCGAAGCAGCGACCTTAGGTAAGGTAGACAGCTTAATGGGCTTCAAGGAAAACGTGATTATGGGGCACCTCATCCCAGGTGGTTCAGGATTCAGCAATATGAAGAATGTTGAAATCGAGTTTACCGAAGAAGAACCAGAGCCGATTCGCAAGCCATCCGCGTCTGACGAGGATCTTGATGCCAATATCACTTCTATCGGAGAGAGTGCACCTGCACCTTCGACCTTAGAGTCTAAAGAAGACGATGATGAAATCGAACTTGATGGTTTAGACGCCCTCTTCTCAGGTGGTCTTGATGATCTGGGAGATGACGAATCTGAAGAAAAAAACGGCTCAGATGATGCCTAAGTCTACAAGGGCTTAAATCTCCTTCTAGTAACTCTTAAGAAGAATCAAAGCGTGGTCTGAATGACCACGCTTTTTTGTTGTTTACAGTTTCATTTACTTAAATGAAAAGCTTCTGTAAAAAGCTGAGTCTACCTTGCGTTTTTGAGAGGATTGAGGCACAGGTGAAGTTTATGAAGACGCAATGGAAGGCTTTTCTAGGAGCTTTGGTATGTGCCATTTTGTGGGGGAGTGCCTTTCCTGCGATTA
>CAYUKP010000005.1:26428-29839 GCA_964445335.1 uncultured Verrucomicrobiales bacterium | reverse complement strand
GTCATCACTATTGAGAAATATTTTATCTAAACCTTTAGGATTATCCAATTCATTCGCCATATGTTTAGCTATTGCTTGATGGATTCCTATGTTTCGGGGGCAGGCATGTCGTTTGGGGCAGTTATGGAAACGTGAACTTTTTGAGGTCAAAAAGCGATTTTATTTAACGTTCCATGCTGACAAGCACAATGCAGTATTGATTACCTCTTATCCTTTTTATGCCTATCACACCAAATGTAATGTAAATTTACCACTTTACCTGCATAGTTGAGCCTTACAAATGAGAAAAGGTTGTTCTCAGAGCATGGGCTTGTGTTAGCTGATGGATGATCATAGGGTGGAGCCTCAGACACAGATCATACGATGAATAAGAAAGAGATTTATGCTACGATACGGGAGCAAGCGCAGAGTGTTCTTGCTGGGGAGTCCGATCAGTTGGTGCGGTTGTCCACGATTGTGGCGTTGCTCAAGAATGAGATGCCTCACTTTTATTGGGTGGGGTTTTATCTATGGCATGCCGAAGAAGAGGTGTTGAAGGTAGGGCCTTATCAGGGGACGCTGGCGTGTTTACGGATTGCCAAAGGGCGAGGTGTGTGCGGGCAGGTGGCTGAATCGCGTCAGGCCATGATTGTGCCGAATACACATGCGCATCCTGGACATATTGCGTGTGACGCAGCGTCTAATTCCGAAATCGTACTTCCAGTGTTTGATACGCAAGGGGACTTCATAGGAGTGCTAGATGTCGACTCTACTTGTTTCGGAGCCTTTGATGCGGAGGATCAGGAAGGGCTAGAAGCCCTGTTGGCGACTCTTGTGTGAAAGATATATTTTCGTAAAAAAGAGAGGTTTTTTGGCGGAGTCGTATTTTGTTAAAAAGTTCTTAACATTTCGGTCTTTTTCGTTATATAATTGTGTGTATATAGTAAATATTGGGTTTTTCCTGATATTTTCATAGACTGATTGTTATATGAAGAAGCTTCTTGTACTTATTCTCTGTGTTCCCATTCTTCTGTTGTTTGGCTTTTTCCAAACCTCGCGTTATGTGAAAAAGCTCAAACCTGGCTTAACCCAAGAAGCTCAGAATGTGATGCAGACATATGGGGTGAAGGACGGTAAGGTCTCGATAGATCGATTGGATGCGACGCTAGAGGGCGTGGTATCAGATGTGGAGGCTCGGGCGGAAGTGGCTCGCAAGGTCTCTGCCATTGGAGGGTCTGGAGCCTTAAGGGTTCAGGATGCTAATAATTTATTAAAGGTGATGGGGTCTCTGGAGATGTCACAGCAAGGCGAGACCTTACATGTTACAGGAGATGTTGCAGAGGAGTCACCATTGAAGTCTATGGGGCAGAAGGTTGTCTCTGAGCATGGGCACTTAGCGACTGTAGACAATAAGGTGAAGGCAAGTAAGGTTTATGTAGATCCTCCGTTTCTTCATTCAGCACCATTTCAGAAATGGTTGAAGGGGTACTTTGGCTTTCAGGGAGATCAAGGCTTTCGTTACTCAGCTGAGAATGAGTCGCTGACGTTGTTTGGTTCATTGACCAAGGAACTCCAAAATACATATACTCCTGAGATTCAGAAACTTGCAGTAGAGCAAGGATTGGATTACGTTTCTGAGATCAAAACGATTCCATCGAAGGCGCCCACCTTAAAGGTCGCACGCAAGGATGGTCAGTATACGACGGAAGGAGTGTTGTCAGTGCGTTATGAGGAAGAAGATCTCAGTGCCATTCCGGAGCATGAGTCTATCAGCTTCGATCCTTACACACATTCGACGAAAGGCGTGGATCAAATGCTCTCCAAAGGCTGGGTGCCTGCCTACTTTGCAAGCTCGGGAGATAAGAGCTTTGCGGTGAAGGGAGATCGCGTGGCACTAGCAGGTGTAGGGACGCCCTTATTGCAAAGAGATTGGCTAAAGGGGTTGCGTGGCTTTGAGAGGGTGGATCAAAAAGGGATGGAATTGTATCCTTCCGAGTATCATTACCCTTCGTATACGGTGGAGTCGGTGAAGGATAAGGAAGTGGTGACCAAGCTTGCAGGAGTGTTGTCTCTCAATGAAATATTCTTCGATGTGAACTCAAGCGAGGTTAAGCCATCTGAGCTTCCTAAGATCGATCAAATCTCACAAGCGGTTAAGGCCATGGCTCCTGATTCCAATTATGTCATCGGAGGTCATGCCGATGCTACGGGGAATGTCGATTTGAATATTCGATTGAGTAAGGAGCGTGCGCAGTCCGTGGTAAACCTTCTAGTGCAAGAGGGGCTCGCCAAAGATCAGTTTTCGATCGTGCCTTTTGGTTCGGCTAAGTCGCTCAAGAAAGGTAGTAACGCCAATGATCGTCGCGTAGAAATTCTTCTCAAATAACCCTCTGACTTCTTATAAAATATAATCTTCTAAAACATGAACGCATTTCTTTATTTCTTCGGTAATTTAGCTCTCTTAAACCTTTTGATTTTTGCTTTTGGCCTCTTTGTCGGGTGGCTGATTTGGGGGAGGTTTTCTCGTAAGTCTCAACAGACGGTAAACGCTTGTGACTGTTCAGCCCTAGAGGCGGATCTGAAAGCATCGCAATCAAAGGTGGCGACTCTACAAACCTCTCTCAACGAGGAAAGGGAAGCTCTAAAGCTTCGTTCTGATGCCCTACAGCAGGCTGAAGGAAAAGTAGTCGTGCTCGAAAAAGCCTCTCTAGAGGCAGCTCAGCAAGATTGTGACTGTAAAGGTCTACAAAAGGAGCTTGATGGCTTAAAAAGGCATAACGATAAGCTCATTAAGGAATTGGAAAGGTCAGAGGCTCAGGTGTCTCAGCAAGATTCTGATTGCGAAGCACTACAGAAGGATATTGAGGGGCTAAAGGTCCATAATGAGGAGCTAAAAAAGGCGTGTGAAAAAGCTTCTGCGGAGGCTGCTATGAATGACTGTGACTGCGAGACTCTGGAGGAGGAGTTACGAAAAGTGAGGGAGTATAATGGAAAGCTCATTAAGGAACTCGAAGAAGATGTTAAAGAGAATTACGAATCTAAGATTGCGACGGAAAACGAAAATTCGGGGATCATGATGGGGCAGGAAAGGGCTGAGATGGAGGTCATGCAATTGCAGGTTAAGGAGCGAGCGATCGTTTACTTTACCCCTGAGATCAATGCTGGCAAAGTCGTTGATGATGTCAATTACGGGTTAATCTATACGGCATCCCCTGAGGAGGAGGACGATCTGACCCAGATCAAAGGAGTGGGTGAAGTCTTGAAGAAAACCCTTAACGAATACGGGGTGTTTAAGTTTAGACAAATCGCAGCTTGGACACCTCAGGTTTGTGATGACTTCTCAGAACGACTTTCCTTTAAGGGGCGTGTGGAGCGTGATAACTGGATCGGACAAAGCAAGTCCTTACATCAGGCGAAGTATGGTGAGTCTCT
>CAYUKP010000005.1:11383-26328 GCA_964445335.1 uncultured Verrucomicrobiales bacterium | reverse complement strand
GTCCTTACATCAGGCGAAGTATGGTGAGTCTCTATAAGGAGTGAAGAGTCTTTAGATGTTTTACTCTTGCCTCCCTTTCGATCCCATGAGACGGAGAATGTTGTATGGATTTGGGAACGACTCAATTAGTTATTGCTGATAAGACCTTTGACTCACGTCTTATGGTGGGAACTGGTAAGTATTCATCCAATGAGATGATGAAGGCTTCCATCGAGGCATCTAAGACCGAGATAGTGACGGTGGCCTTACGGCGAGCAGACCTTTCTGGTCAGGATGATCCGTATGCTAATATTCTCGACTTTGTAGATCCTGAGAAGTTTCTCATTCTCGCGAATACGAGTGGTGCGATGAATGCGGAAGAAGCTGTGAGGTTGGCGAAGTTGGCAGAAGCAGCGGGCTTACCGAAGTGGATTAAATTAGAGATTCACCCTGACCCTAATTACCTCTTGCCAGACCCGATTGAGACTTTAAAGGCGGCAGAAGTGTTGGTGAAAGATGGCTTCACGGTTCTGCCTTATATCAATGCAGATCCCGTGTTGGCGAAGCGACTGGAAGAAGTCGGAACGGCTGCCGTTATGCCCTTAGGTGCGCCTATTGGAACCAATAAGGGGCTAACGACGAAAGATCAGTTGGAGATTATTATCTCCCAATCCAGTGTCCCAGTGGTCATTGATGCGGGGTTAGGTGCTCCAAGTCATGCAGCGGCTGCGATGGAGATCGGTGCAGATGCGGTCTTGGTGAATACGGCGATTGCAGTAGCTAACGACCCCGTAAGAATGGGGCAAGCCTTCCATGTCGCAGTTGAAGCAGGTCGTGCTGCATATGAGATTGGGCTCGCAGAGCAATCAACTCTTGCCAGCCCTACGAGTCCTTTAACTTCGTTCTTACATTAACGTTCTCATGTTAGGCACTCTACAGAGTGTCTAACAAAGCTTGGAAGGCATCCTCATTGAGGACGGTTACTCCTAAGCCTTCTGCTTTGGTGAGTTTCGAACCTGCCTTTTCTCCCGCGAGTAGGTAGTGGGTCTTCTTAGAAATACTACCTGAGACCTTGCCTCCGTGGGACTCGATGAGGTCCTTAAAATGTCCTCTGGGTTGAGTCAGAGTCCCTGTGATGACAAAGGTTTGTCCCGCTAGAGAAGCGTTTTCATCGCCCGTCTGTGGTTCGGGTTGATAATTATCTGATGCGGGGTCGATTCCGAGGGATTGCAATTGAGCGAGACATTGACGGCCAGGGGTAGAGTCAAAGTAATCTAGAACCGCATCGCAGGAGACTTGTCCTAGATCGCTTTTGATTTGATAAGGCTCGATGCGCGCCTTGAGTTCTGCAATGTCCTCTTTGAGAATTTTTTCTCGTTCCTTTCGCACCGCCTTTTCGGTCGCGTCTTTGGGAGGATTGAGGCGACTGTTAGGGGAGTTTTCCTTTCGCTCTTGTTCTAGGGCGTTCATTTCCGAAAGCGTGGAGAGGATCTCACTCTGAGGAACATCAGATAATGCTTTGTGTAGTCTCCCGAGTTCCTTGGATGAGGATTCGCCAACGTGTGGGATGCCTAAGGCGTAGAGCCAGTGCGCGAGTGAGCGTTCTGTTCGGGCGCGGTCTAGAGAGTCTAAGACCTTATGAGCTCTCTTCTCTCCAAACCTTCGTTCCTTGGATACGGTGGTGCCGTCAGCAGACTCCGCTGGGTCGAGTAAGAGGTTGGCAAGTTCTGGTAACTCTAGGGTGAAAAGGTCTAGAGGGGTGGAGATGAGAGACGATTCGACAAGCTTGATCGCAACAGATTCGCCAACGCCCTCGATGTCGAGAGCCTTGCGCTGGGTGAAGTGTTTGATACGCGTCACCATCTGGGCTGGGCAGAGATAGTTTGTGCAACGCCACGCCACAAACCCCTCTTGTTGGGAGATCGGGCTATCACAGCATGGGCACTTACCTGAGACGTATTGGTAGAGATCAAAGGGTGGAAGGTCCTCAGGAGCCTTGGAGACGACTTTGACAACAGCTGGGATGATTTCGCCCGCTTTTTCGATGATGACACGGTCGCCAATATTGATGTTTTTGCGTTGGATCTCCTCTTCATTGTGGAGGGTCGCACGTGAAACCGTAGAGCCTGAGACTTCGACAGGTTCAAGCTCAGCGACGGGAGTGAGAACTCCTGTTCGACCGACTTGGATTGTGATGTCGGTAATGCGAGTTTCGACCTGTTGGGGGAGGTATTTAAAGGCGCACGCCCATTTAGGAAACTTACTGGTGTAACCGATCTTCTCATGGAGAGAGATCTCATTGACCTTAACCACGGCTCCATCGGTGGCATAGGGGAGTGAGAGCCGTTTGGTATTGAGCTCTTCCACTGCGTCTAGGAGCTCGGGGAGAGAAGTTGCGGTCTTGAACCAAGAGGATCTTTTCAGTCCTACCTGAGCAATGACTTCCTGAAAGGCTGCCATGGTCTCAAAGTAACTTGGATCACTGATGTAGCCAAACGAATGAATAATGCAGTCGAGAGGGCGTTGCGCTACTAAGTTTGCGTCGAGCTGTTTGATCGTGCCAGCGGTGGCATTCCTTGGGTTCTTAAAGGTAGGAAGGCCTTTTTCTATTTGTGACTCATTGAGCAGGGAGAAGTCCTGATCGCTCATAAAGATTTCGCCCCGCAGCTCCAGAGCATCAGGTACGTTTTTGAGCGTCTTGGGGATAGAGCGAATGGTTAAGACATTTTGAGTGATATCATCTCCATGCGTCCCATCTCCACGAGTGGCGGCGTATTGCAAGGAGCCAGACTGATAGAATAGCGTAACAGCGACGCCGTCGATTTTGGGTTCAACAGAGAGGGTAAAGGGGGCGCTGGTAGCTTTGGTGAGTTTGTCATGCCAGTCTCGGAGAGGGTCACACGAGCGAGCTGCAGGATCCTGTAGGCGGAGCTCATCCATTACCTCAGGCTTGAGCTCATGGATGTCTTGGATCGAGAGCATAGGGAGCTTGTGTGTGATTTGCTCAAACTCTTCGAGACGGGTTCTACCGACATTAATGGTAGGAGAAGATGGGTCGTGCCATTCGGGGTGTTGTGCCTCTAATTTCTTTAATTCATTGAGCAAGGCATCGAATTCCGCATCAGATAGTTCAGGAGTAGCTTCCGTGTAATAGAGATGGTTGTGCTTCTCGATTTCTCTGCGAAGGGCAATGAGGGTCTCCTCGGTTACTGGGGGGGCTTCAGCTTTAGGTGAAGGTTCTGTATGAGCGGAGGAGTCTGAGAAGAGATCTCCGGTGGTAAAAAGGTCGTCTGTCATCGGGATGAAGAGATTAGAGGGAGGGCACAGGAGGGTGGATGGGTTGGCATGATGTGATGGCCTCCTTGAGAAGGCGTGCAGGCCACTGGCCAGGAGCCGTGGCGTTTTGGCCAAGGTATCCGTAGTTTAGGACGGATCCCGATTGGGCGAGAAGCACTCTAGAGACCGGAGCGTAGGGACCCATTCCCATGATTGAGATGTTGAGATTCTGGTATTGGAAGAGCAACTTCTGGCATCGCTCGATGTCTGCGAGCGACTGGATGAAGAAGGCAAACTTGATAATATCAGGAGAAGCCTCAAGGGCGGACTTCATAAGCTCGTCTAATTCTTCTTGGGATGGAGTCTTCTCAAAGTCATGATACGAGGCAATGATCTGGCATTGTGTGGCATGGGCGAGTCCGATGGCGTCTTCCATGAGAGACCAGTTTCTGAGTTCGATATCGAGGTAGTGGGCTTGAGCGATCCACTGAGTGATGAGAGCGGTTCGTTGGGCTACCGTAAGGTCTTTGCATCCCCCTTCTCTGATATCTCTAGCGGTGATTAAAATAGGGAGATTGAGGGGAGTTATGAGGTCCTGAATCGTTTCAGAGGAGAGGTCTGCATCAAGTCTGACCTCGACAATATCACACTCTTCTGGGCTGATAGGGGTGGTAGGGGCGGTGCTTAAAGAACCTACAACATGGATATTTTTCATAAAGAACAGAGATTTTTCGTTACCTTACAATGAGTTGTTTTTGGGAAACGAGCACAAAAAGAGCTGAGCCATAGATATTGTTACTTTAAGGCTAGTCAAACGGCTAGGGTTCAGGCATTAGCTTCAAACAACCAATGAATTGTCAGAGATTGAGAGCATTATATATCATGTTGCTAATAGGGTGCCTACAGGGGGTGACTTCTGCTCAAAGTTCTTTGAAGTGTAAGGTCGGAGAGGTGAAATCTCGGCTTTTGGAATCACCTCAGTTTCGAGACAGTTATCAAAAGCGGTGGACTCCACAAGATTGGTTGGAACTCGAGTGCGAGATGCGATGGAAGGAGCGCGGACGAGAGATGCCCGCCTTTTTAGATCAAGTGCGCATTACATGGTACGTCATTGGGAGGCGTACTAAAGAGCTAGTACAGAGCGAGGTGAGGTACAAGAATGTTTTGATGGGACGAGACTATCGTTATTCTTGTTACCTTTCACCAAGTGATTTCATGCGCCTCACCAAATCAGTGAAACCTCGCGAGGGAGATGTCTTGCGTTTTGGTGGTGAGGTTTTTTGTGGTGCACATAAGGTGCAGGAGTTTACCTCCGCAGGTGAAATAGGCTGGTGGAAAAAGGTGAGAAAAAGAAGTGCACAAGTGACGCTTTTGAGTAAAGCTGAGACGCCCTTTAGAGACTTTTGGTGGGATAGCTACGCAGAAGCAGGCGAATAAGGATGAGTGAAGATGTCTAAGAAAACGATAGTGTGTTTAAATGCAGGGTCGCAAACGGTCTCGTTGGCGGTCTTTGAGCTCCATCAAAACAGCCTCTTGCTTCAGAAGTATGTTACAAAGTCGATCACGGCGAATGTCGACAATGAAGCCTTGCGCTCTTCACAGACCAAGGTAGCGATTGAGAATATTGTCGAGGAGTTAGGCATAAAGAAGGCGAAAGTCTACTGTGCGATTGCCAATTCTTATGGTTTTACGAAGTTTCTTAAGCTTATTCAGATTCCTCAAGAGGACTTGGCCAAGATTGTTTCCTATGAGGCTAAGCAAAACATACCGATGGCCTTGAGTGAGGTGAATTGGGGGTGGCATCACCTTCAGAGCTACGAACAAATTGATGAAGTCGAGCTTGTGGCTGTACGTAAGGAGTCTCTGTCGGAGTTAATGCAGGCTTTGTCGAACTCGGCCTTGGTTACTCAGTCCTTACAATTGAGCAATACGGCGCTGATCAATAGTTATTATCATGCATATGCTGACCGTGACGTTCCAACTCTTTTATTGGACTTAGGAGCGACCTCTACTAGCCTTATCTATCACCAAGGAGCCTCGCACTTTTGTCGGGTGTTGACAGTTGGAGGTGTGGCGATCACAGAGGAGATTTGTCAGGCTTTGGATGTGGACTTTGATAATGCGGAATCTCTCAAGACCGTTGGAGGCAAACTCTTACTAGACCAGCAAGATAAAACCGATGGAGAGGATGGGGTTACCAAATCTCCTGCAAACTTGATCACAACGCATTATAAAAGAATTGTTTCAGAGATACAGCGCACACTGGAATATCTCGAACGAGAATACGAATGGGCTCCTCCCCAACGTATTTTACTGGCAGGGGGTGGGGCTTCTCTCCCAAATGCAGAAGAGTTTTTCACGAAGTATTGTGAGGTTCAGGCGACTCTCTTTGATCCCTTAAAAAATGTTCGCTTGAGTGATCGATATTGTAAGAGTGTTGTACAGCGACGCAATCATGAGATGGGCGCGCTCGTTGGTCTGGCTCTCTTTGGTGGAGGGGTAGCGCAAATCTCGACAGAGATTGTCCCGGACACGATCCAAGAGAGACGCGAAAATAAGCAAAAAGCCCCATTGTATGTCACGGCCTTTGCTCTTCTGATACTTAGTCTCTTCGTCTGGTCAGGGGCGCAGTATTATGCTTCTCATCAGGCACAGGAGAGGTTGGCTCAATTGCAGTCTGAGGTTGCGGTGTTGGAGCCTTCTAGACAGGCAATTCAAGAATTGGATCAAAAAAGAGAAGCTCTTGATGTGATAGCGGTGGATTACATTACTGCGATCAGTAGTCGCTATCGTGTTGTGAATGGATTGCGGCAATTGTCCGAAGCCTTTAGGAAGGAGGGCGTCTGGATAGATCAGATTACAGAATTGATAGATTACCAATTAGGGCAAGAAGCACCCCTCTCGCCAGTTCTTAGTTTGGCAAGAGAGTCTTCTGCGTCGTCAGATGCGGAAACCAGTCCCTTTATTAATGCGGTCGAGATTCGAGGGTATTGGCGTGACACCCAAGATCAAGCAGGAGTATTGAAAGACCTGATGAAACAGTTACTCCAAGAAGGAGGCGAGTTTGGCTTGACCCTCAATGGGAAAGCCGTAGCGTTGGCTGACCTATTAAAAACCTCAGAAACGATAGCCGAGGGTGAGATTAAAGCCCCCTTTATCATGATCTTACCTCTCAAGGCTCCAGTTCCTCTTGATTAATCTATTAGAGCGATGAACCCAAAACTGTATAGAACGTTACTTATCGCATTAGCTACAGGGGCATTACTCCTTGGTGGAGGCTTGCTGTATTGGGGCGGGCACCATGCCTCGAAGCGAGTAAAAGTCGATCAAGAGTATCAGAAGTTGGTAGCGAAGGCGACAAAAATGGAGGCCGCTCCTTATTACCCTCATGAGGAAAATGTAGACTATTATAAGCAGGATTTAAAAAGCTATCGTGGGCGAATAGAGGGGGTGAAGCAATCGTTTAAAATCAACCCCTTAGAGCAACTCCCACTGGAGGATAAGACACCTGAGGCATTGCATCAAGAGATGCAAAAGCTTTTCGAGGCCTTTCAGGCTGAATGTGCAGAAAGAGGCATTACCTGGTCAGTAGATGTGTCAGGGAAGGTTGAAGGGGAAGATCTGTTACCAGAGGCAGAGGAGAGTGCGATTCTTTACAACCGAGTCTGTGTGACGGATTGGTTACTCAAGCGTCTCTTAGAATTAGACATTAGAGCTCTCAAAGCCTTTGAGTTTGTATCGTCTAAGGAGGTAGTGTCGCAGCAAAAGACAAAGTCGACTCTCTTTCGTGACCCAATGGTCTTAGAAGTGCGCTTACAGGAACAGAGCCTTATTTCTTTGTTTAAAGTGTTAGCCGAGTCAGACTATTTCATTGGCATCAAAAGCTTTAGGATCGAGTCTCCAGAAGAAACCTCAGAGGACGAAGATCAGGAATCTCTTTTGGTCAAACAAGCTCTCGGAAGAGATGCTCTGGATGTGCGTATCCTCTTAGAATGTGTAACCCTAGCCGATTAAATACCAGAGATGTCATCGAACAAACACTTAGTCAGGGGGAAAGCGACTCTATTCCTTGTGGTTATACTTTCCCTAGCTTTTATTATTCATTCTGTCTTGGTAAGTAATGAGGAGGAGTCCGCTGCTTACAAAACAGGAATGGTTGAGAAAAAGGCGGGAGAAGGTGCTGGAGCAAACCAACAACTTACGGACTTGAGTCATTCTTTAGGTGCACCCATTGCTGTTCCTCCTTCACCAGTGGACTCCTTTCCAGCTTTTCGCTCCATTCCTTTGTTTCAGTTTCCTGAGTCCCATGAGCTTGTGGATCTCTATGCTCCTGAGAGTGAGCCTTTGCATCCACCGATTCCAAACCTTTGGTGGCGTGATCATCAGATTGCACTACAGTACGCAGATGCTCCTATGCGTGATGAAGATGGGGATGGGTTTACTAATATGGAAGAGTTTATGACGGATTCTGATCCTTCAGACCCTCAGAAGTATCCCGAACTTGTTGCGAAACTAAAGGTCGAAGGGAGTTCTTATGTGAAATGGAGAGTGTATTTCTCTTCAGACATTGGAGAGGGTAAGTATCAGTTCAAATATCGTGATAGTCGTCAACGGAGGTTGCGCTCCAAATATCTTAATGAAGGGGCATACTTCTTTGATAGGCACCCTGCACAAAGTCGTTTTATTCTTCAACGAGTTGAGGAGCGGGTTGGGGAGGTCGCTGGAGCTGAGGCTTTGATTAAATATGCGGTGGTAAAGGATGCTAATACTTTAGAGGTTTTTGATATTCAAAAGGGAATGAAAACTCCTTATACTGGTAAGGATTACACGGTCACATTTTCTCTGAAGGCCTTGAATCAAGGAGAGAAAACCTTCAAGTTACGAGAAAATGTGAAATTTAACCTGCCTTCGGGAGCGCTTGATGGGAATGGAACGTACTACTTCAGAAGGGTGAAGGACGGGCATGCTGAGATTGATTATCTTACGAAAGGCTTGCAAAAAACGATTAGAATCCCTTTATAAATCAAATACTTTCCGAATTCATCTCTTAAAAGACTGAAATAACGCTATGCCAAATATATCCCACTTATCTCTACGCTTGATCATAGGTATGATGATATGCTTGACTCCATTGTTTGCCAAATGGGAGCGGGTTGTGCACCTTAATCAACAATACGTCAAAGCGAGCCAGATCCCAGAATACTATCACGAATACGAGTTTCAGAAGCGTTCGAGCGGTGGGACACTTACTTTTACCGCGGCCAATAAAAAAACAGTCATGGAGTTTACGGTGAGCTCTCAAGAGGTGTTTCTGAATGGTATCAAGTTTCACTTCTCTTATCCTGTGATTTATAAAAACGGTTCATACCTTATTTCGCAGGTTGACCTTTCTAAGCTTTTACATCCGATTTTGCGTCCGTCACTCATTAATAGAGGGAGACCGTTTCGTACCGTTATTCTGGACCCAGGGCATGGCGGTAATGATTCAGGGACGATCAATGACTACGGGTTTGAGGATACGTACACCCTATCTCTTGCGAAGAAATTGAAGCGCAGGCTGGAAGGGCAGGGGTTCCGTGTGGCTCTGACTCGTTACTCGGACAAGTATTTATCGCTCCAAGAACGAGTAGATATAGCCAACCAGTTTAAGGACGCGATCTTCATCAGTCTACACTTTAATGCAGGAGGGGCGGGGCATGCACATGGGATCGAAACCTTTACTCTCTCTCCTCCGGGGGTTACGCATTATGGTAGGGGATTGAAGGCGAGTGACTTTCGTGAGCGCAAGGGTAACGAAAAGGATACCGCAAATATTGCATTGGCCACCGCAGTGCACGGCCGAGTCATCCGAGCGACTAAAGCTCGTGATCGAGGAATTAGAAGAGCGCGTTATACCGTGTTGAGTGGAGTAAAGCATCCTGCGCTTCTCTTTGAGGGAGGCTTTATGAGTCATCCTAGGGAGGCTCTCATGATTAATAATGACGAGTATTTGAATCTCTTGTCTCAATCTATTTATGAGGGGATTATCCTTTATAAGACTGCAACGGAGAAAGGCATGGCTAAGCGCTCTGAGGCGGTACGCGAAAAGACTCCATAAAAAAGTGGGTCTTTAGAGGCGACGTGACGGCTAATAGATCTAGTGTATATGATATGAATTGGTTGGCACACGTTTCACTCTCTCCACATTCGAGCCCGGCTCATCAGCTAGGAAACCTTGTAGCGGATTTGGTCAAAGGGCGTGTCTGGGATGGCGCGGCTTCTGAGATCGCGCAAGGAATGGCTCTGCATCAGCGAATAGACTTATTTACTGATGTGCACCCTGTTGTCCGTCAGAGTCAGGCTCGATTGGGAGCATCAGGACGCCTCCGAGGAGTAGTGGTAGACATTCTTTATGATCACTTTTTGACAAGGCATTGGGATACCTTTTTTGAACTCCCCTTAGATGTCTTTGTTGATGCTTTTTATCGAGAAGCGCGTCTTTTGGTCAGAGATTGCCCTCCAGATGTCGAGCGATTTGTTATACGACTCATCATGTCTGATTATTTGCGAGCGTATGCAGAGCCCTCAGGAGTTTTGGAGTCCTTATCGCGTGTAGATACGAGGCTCTCAGAGAGACTACGTAAGGTAGAGTTGACCTCTTCTTACTTTCCCGCATTTGAGAAGAATTATAGGGGATTAGAGCAGGACTTTTTGACGTTTTTCCCCTCCCTTATACAGGATTTGGGGCGATCAGATGAGGTAGGGTAAAGGAGGCTTTTCTCTAAGACTTGCTAAAGATGTATTCTGTATGCATAGTCATATAAATGATGTCTTCTTATACTTCTCGACTGGTTCTTCTGATATGGTTTCTTTTTCTCTCCTTTGCTTCTGCAGGTAGTAGTGATGCGATCATCCGAGGTGAGACCTCTAGTAAACGAACGCAAGTAGAATTACACGTAGGAGATGTTACGGGGCTTATTCGTGAGGTGGCCTTAACAATCGATGGTCAGTCTTATACCTTTGTACCTGAACGTAGTACCGTGATCAAGGATGAGGAGAGCCAAGTCTATGTACTTATTGCAGATCATGAAGCCTACGAGTTTAAAATGTGGATGATTCCTGGGTCAGAAAAGGTGAAGTCTAAAACCGCTCATGGATTAAAGAGCTCCTTTGCTGCTATCATTGAAGCAACCGACCCTCGTGGGTCTAGTAAATGGAAAATGACGCCACGTATTACCATTGGTTGCACTTTAGATTATGCCTTGTAAACGCTTGGGCTTTAGGTTTTGAATTTTCAAATCGAAGTTTATAGTGAGCATTCAAATAGGAGTGTATGGTCTTTCATTCTAAACCTTAAAAACCATTTTTAATGATGCTTCAGATTGACGGGTTGACGGAAGAAGAGTTTCAAGCTCTTTCTGATGAGGAGATGGATGAGCTTGTTTTCTCTACTCGGCCAGTAGTATTTAGAGTGGGGACGGCTGAGATTCTTGGGCATTTTCGGAAGTTAGAGGAGAGCGTAGAGATTGAGCTAGCTCATATAGAAGGAGGTGGTGAAGGCGTATTACCTCTTATTTGGAAGCTAGCTTCGAGCTACGCTTCCACCCGTGGATTTAGTGAGTTAGATTGGTATGTCCACGCGGTGAATTGCGTAAACCCTAATCCAAAACTTCGTCGTGTTCTCCTGCGCAAGAAGTTTGTCATTGTTGAGAGGGATTGTTCTACCGTATTTCATCTGAAACAAAAGTTGCCACAGCTTTGAGGGCTTTGTTATTTTTTTGATCAGAATGAACGAGATCGCTTCTATGAGCTGTATTTGCACAACTTGATCTTGCGAGAGAGTTGTTGAGAAACTATGAGTTGCTTGTAATGCAGTCATATGAAATCGCATTCAACTTGGTAGCCCAAGAACGGTTAGATGTAGCTTTGCTGGTTGAGTGGTTTGGAAAACAAACTTTTTCAGATCAAGAGGAGATCCTTAAAAAAATTTCTTTAATGGTTAGTCAGAGCCATCCCACCCAAGAAGAAATCTTAAATGGTATTTTGGAATCTCAGATGAGACCGACTTTCACGCCATGTGTCTTATTTCGAAAGTTTCCTTGTAGAATAGCGATCAAGAAGTGTTGTGAGCTGCCCGAAAGCGAGTACGAAAAGACATTAAAATTATTTGTTTATGTCTTTAAAATATCAGACGCAAGAAGGCGCCATCAATGTGGAGAAAAATGCTTTCATGAATGGCATAATATTTCAGAAAGCGTAGGGTCTGAAGCGGTTAAATCACTTTTGTAATTATTCCCAACCACAATCTTCTTCAAAAAACCTTTTTCGCAGGGACGCAGTCATTTTATGAAGTCTCCAATCGCCTTTTTTATTAGGTTCAGCTTGTGAGGCATCAGTGTAGCCTACTTTTTCATTGAAGCTATATACAGCGTGAGGAATACGATCTATTAAGAGAACCGCGTTTCTGAAATCATGAGACCAAAGAATCTTTACCTCCACCGCCGTTTGTTCTTTCGGTAGTTGTGAAGTTTGGTAAATATGAAGGGTGTAGACTAATGATACTTCTTGGGAGTAATCATAGGCGTAGAATAAGCCTGAATTACCATTGTCTGTGAATGAGGTTCCAAAGTGTCCACAAGGAGTGTTCGTGACTAAATTGACGTCGTCACCTATCAAATGTTTTTTTCCTATTCCGTATCTCGGTAATATCACATCAAAGAGCAGTTTTTGAAAAGTATTTGATGATTAGATATCCAATCCACAATGTGAATTACATAAGCCAAAGGAACGCGCCTTTTATGATAAAAGGCGCGTTGCACTAGATTACTGACAGCTTTCGCAGTCAGGGTTATCGATGGAGCACGCTTGTGGTGGTGCGCTTTGAGCCATGACTCCTCGGATTTCTTTTTTCTCGTTTGAGGTGGCTTTCTCAATGTTACTGGCTCCTAAAGTTCTGAGGTAATAAGTTGTCTTGAGACCCTTAGCCCAGGCTCTACGGTACATGTGCGAGAGGTTTTTCATGCTTGGAGTAGCGAGGAAGAGGTTAACGGATTGCGACTGGTCGATCCATTTTTGTCGTCTCGCTGCAGAGTCGATAATGTATTCATATCCAATGCCAAAGACGGTTTTGTGCTTGGCCTTGAGATCGAGAGGAATTCTCTCAATGTTTTCCAACTCCCCGTCGAAGTACTTCAGGTCATCAATCATTTTTTGATCCCAGAGGTTGATAGCCTTCAGGTCATAAACGAGTTGCTTGTTGAGGTTGATGTATTTTCCACCAAGGTTTTCCTTCACAAAGAGGTTTTTGTAGTTGGGTTCAATGCATGGGGTTGACCCCATGATGTTAGAGATTGTGGCGGTCGGCGCGATGGCTAAAACATTAGAGTTTCTCATGCCTTGAGATGCGATCTTTTCTCTGACAGGGTTCCAATCCATTTTTCCACCCTTCGGAATGTCGATTGCAATGGAACGTTCTTCCTCTAGAAGTGCGACGGTATCTTGAGGGAGGAGTCCACGATCCCATTTACTACCTGAATAGGAAGAGTAGGTGCCACGCTCAGCTGCCAAATCACTGGAAGCGGAATAGGCGTAGTAAGCGACAGCTTCCATGATTTCGTCATTAAACTCTACAGCCTCGTGTGAGTCGAAGTTTAAGCCGCGTTTGTAGAGTGCGTTTTGGAGCCCCATGATCCCCATTCCGATTGGACGGTGTTGGCTGTTGGAGTTTTGCGCTGATGGGGTTGGATAGAAGTTTATATCAATGACATTGTCCAAGGCTCTGATGGCGATTGAGATAGTCTCTTGGAGCTTAGCGTGATCAATGGATCCGTCTTCTGTGAAATGGTTCTCTAAGACGACTGACCCAAGGTTGCATACAGCGGTTTCGTCTTTGGAAGTATTGAGCGTGATCTCAGTGCAGAGGTTGGAGCTGTGTACGACACCCGCGTGATCTTGAGGGCTCCGAACATTGCAGGGGTCTTTGAAGGTGATCCAAGGGTGCCCTGTCTCGAAGATGGCCTTGAGCATGTCCTTCCAAAGGTCAATAGCTGCGATGCTTTCGCTCCAGATTTTTCCTTCAGCGGCTTCTTGTTCGTATTTGATATAGCGCTCTTCGAATGCCTTACCGTAGAGGTCGTGTAGATCAGGAGTGTCGCTAGTGCGGAAGAATGTCCAGTTTTCACGAGCTTCCATACGTTTCATGAATAGGTCTGGAATCCAGTTTGCAGTATTCATATCATGCGTACGCATGCGGTCATCTCCCGTGTTTTTACGGAGTTCTAAAAAGTCTTTGAGGTCATTGTGCCAAGTCTCTAAATAAGCACACCCTGAGCCACGACGCTTCCCGCCTTGATTGACCGCTACGAGTTGGTCGTTGTGAAGCTTGAGAAACGGGATAACCCCTTGAGATTCACCATTTGTCCCCTTAATGTAAGCCCCCATACCACGAACAGCAGTCCATGATCCTCCGAGGCCACCAGCCCACTTGGAGAGGTAGGCATTATCTGCAATTCCTCGTTGCATGATGGACTCGATAGAGTCGTCGACCTTATAGAGGTAACATGAGGAAAGTTGGCTATGGACGGTACCTGAGTTGAAAAGAGTTGGGGTAGAGGAACAGAATCTTCTACTTTTGTAGAGCTGATACATTCTGATCGCTTTTTCTTCCTTTTGGAATTCCTCCGCCTTGAATAGACCAAGTGCAACACGCATCCAGAAAAATTGAGGGGTTTCAAGGCGTTGGTGTTTCGACTTTGTCTTATCAACAATGAGGTAGCGGTCGTAGAGAGTACTAATCCCTAAGAATTCAAAGTCTAAGTCTGCAGAGGGGTCGAGGGCTTCTGCGATGGTTTCAAGGTCATACTGTAAGAGGTCGGCAGAGAGTCTGTTGATTGCGACACCGTACTTAAGGTATTTAATAAATCCGTCTCGGTGAGCTTTCTTCAATCCTTCGCGCCCGTCTACGAGAATATCCCAATCGAGCACTTCTTCGTAAATAAAGGTCAGGAGGATGCGGCCTGAGAATTTAGCGAAATCTGCGTCTTTCTCTAGGAGCGTCTTAGAGTTGAGGATGATTAGCTTTTGAAGGTCTGCGCGTGAGATTTCAGCGTTGAGTGATCTGCGCAGCTCGGATTCAATTTCAAAGGCAGAGAGATTCAGGTTGAGACCTGCGGACGCGAATTCGATACGTTTACGTAAGTCTTTGCCATCCCAGAAATTTGTTGTTCCGTCTTCCTCGGTGATGACGATCATGGAGTCTTGTTGGGAATTGGTTTGTTCTTGCTCTAGACGTTCACTACGTAGTCTGGCGTGTTGCGCACGATAGAGGATGTAATGTTCAGCTACGCGATAATGTCCAAGTCTCATAAGTTCGGATTGGACAAGGTCCTGTACCTCCTCGATATTTACCTGAGATACTTCTGAGGCCTTTACGCGATTAGAGACTGCGCGTGCAACATGAATGGCATGTTCTGGATTTTCGCGAACAGTGAGGAAAGCACGTCTGACAGCGTCTTCAATTTTGGATTCATTCCAAGGGACTACGCTATTATTGCGACGAATGAGGCGGACAGAGATGGGAGGTTGATTTTGAGGGAATCTCCCTGCGTTACGGTATCTACGATGTAGGACAAGGGAGCGAGCAATGTCGTAGCGATTGCGCTCGATGAGTGCCTTTTCGATGAGGAAGTAGAGGTCTTGGTCTGACAGTTGGA
>CAYUKP010000005.1:8059-11283 GCA_964445335.1 uncultured Verrucomicrobiales bacterium | reverse complement strand
CGCTCGATGAGTGCCTTTTCGATGAGGAAGTAGAGGTCTTGGTCTGACAGTTGGATTTGACCATCGGACTGGACTTTGTCGAGTAAGCTTTGAGTCACAGACATAGTCACGTTATAAACCAGAGTCTTATTAGAGGAGTTGAAGATTGCTTCGTCTTCTTCGACTCCTTGAGCAATCATAAGGTCTGTGAGGGCTGCTCCAATAATTTGAGCAATGATAATGGGGTTGAAAGAAATTTCTTCACCTCCATTCATGAAGGAGATGTCAACGTAAGTGGTTGCTGAGTCCATAGGTATGACCGATGCCCAGTCATAACAGTCGCTTTTGTTTGCGATGCGAGATTCTATTACTTCTTTGAGGAGAGTATCGTGTTCCAGAGTGGCAGTGCTGGTATTATACCTGTTAAGCATTTGAAATTGAGGGTAGAGTGTTTGTCACGAAAGGTAGTTAAAGAGGGGGCGTTATAGAGGGAATTCTCTATTAAAAAAGGGTTAAATAGAATTGATAAAATCTTCTAAAAGAAGGGTTCTTTTTGAAGATCTACCAATTATTTTTTACACCGTATTTACTATCACATAGAACTCTATTGGGAGAGGGAAGGATTGACGGTGTGAGGGTGAGTGTTCTGATTACAGATCGTCGTCGTCGTAGTCCTCAGTGGTTTCGAGAACGGCAGCTGTCTGGTATTCGGTGACACGCCCTTCAAAGAAATTTTGCTCTCTCTTAATGTCCATCATCTCGGCGAGCCATGGGAAAGGGTTTGTGTTGTTGTCTCCGAGAGGGGCGAGTCCACAACTCTCTAAACGTCTATCAGCGATGTAATCGATATAAACTTCGAATTCGTTGATGCTGAGTCCAAGAGCGCCTGTAGGAAGGCAATCTCTGATGAAGGCTTTTTCTAATCGAATCCCCTCTTTCATCGTCTCTCTCAGATCTTCTTTGAATTCATGCGTCCAAATGTCTGGGTTTTCTTCGACGAGATCCATGAGAAGGTTTCTAAAGACTTCAATATGGTTGGATTCATCACGTAGTGTATATTGGAACATTTGCCCGATTCCCATAAACTTATTTTGTCTGTAGAGGGAGAGAATCATGCCAAAGAGGCCATAAAACTGCGTGCCCTCCATGATCTGTCCAAAGAGGAAGATGTTCTTAGCTAGTGCTTGTTTGTTCTCTAAAACAGTGAGATCAATGTCTCGTCTGAGTGCTTGCGAATTAGATACGACAAAGTGATTTTTATCTTTGATCGTCTTAATGTCTTCAAACATGGCTTCGCATTCATGCGGGTTGATCCCAAGAGAGGAGATCATATAAACGAGGGAGTCGGCGTGGATGTTTTCTTCGTGAGCATGTCTTCCTAAGACAAGTTTGAGCTCTGGAGCCGTTACAACATCGCGAACGACATGTTGGATGTTGTCACCCACAATTCCCTCAGCAGCAGAGAAGTAGCCAATCCCCATTTTGATGATCCAACGTTCTTGATCTGTCACCTCAAAGCCACGCCATTGCTCGACATCTTTTTGCATCTGGATGTCCTCAGGCTCCCAATGGTTAGCTTTCATCTTTTTGTATAAATCATACGCCCATTGGTATTTTAGAGGCAGGATGTTAAAGAACATAGATTCCTTACCATTGATGACTTTCTTGGATGCAAAGGCTTCTTCTG
The DNA here is from genome assembly GCA_964445335.1 of uncultured Verrucomicrobiales bacterium. Lineage (GTDB taxonomy): Bacteria > Verrucomicrobiota > Verrucomicrobiia > Verrucomicrobiales > Akkermansiaceae > WTJZ01. Next base: position 9,617 of record CAYUKP010000005.1, on the reverse strand, counting down.
CTTTTGCCTTGTCGAGGACAAACTCTCGATTACCAAGTGTAATTGTTGTTGTTTCTGCCATTGTGTAAATGATGAAAGGTGAGTGTTTTTTAAAATTGATTTCAAAATAAGAACCTCAATTTAAGAGCATTGTTCTTACTTCTTGTTCGGTTTAATAGCCCCGTGAATAAACCTCGTAATGTTAGAAAGTCAAAGAAAACTTTTTGCTGAAAAGGGGATTTTTTAAGCTAAAAAAATCATTATGTAGTGTGTTATTTTTGTTGACATACCATATGTTGTGTATTGTTTATTTATGAACTTTTGGTAAATAAGTCTCTTGTGAGCGTGTAAGCTTTTAATTATCAAGATATTAAAAAGGGAGGTGTTATGGGGTGCTATTGTGTAGGGTGATGCTTGGAGGCGCAAGGTGTGGGCCAAAATTTTTGGGCAGAAAAATATTTTAGACACATGGTCTGACGTAGTTCTCGTATTTTATGATGGAAGGAGTGGGTTTTCATCACTTGAGAAAAAAATTATAATATAATCGCAATAAAGAGAGAGGTGTAATAGTGTGGGGTCTTTTGTGTTATGAAGTCATTCCTAAAAGATAGTGGAGCCAGAAGGATTGTTGATAAAATAAGAGCAGAAGGGTATGATGCCTATTACGCTGGCGGAGCTGTTCGTGATGCGTTGAGGGGAGTGGCGCCTAAAGACTTCGATATTGTCACAAGTGCGCGACCTGACGAAATGCTCAAGATTTATCCTAAGGCTAACGTTATCGGGAAGCACTTTGGTGTATTATTGGTGAAGGAGCAAGGGGAGGCATATGAAGTAGCTACCTTCAGGAAGGACGGGGAGTATCTTGACAATAGGAGGCCTGATACGGTCGAGTTTACGGATGCGGAGAATGACGCGCAAAGGCGTGACTTTACCGTGAATGGATTGTTTTATGATCCTATAAAAGAGGTGGTATTGGATTATGTGGGAGGTCAAGGCGACTTACAGTCTGGGAAGATTCGAGCAATAGGTGATGCGGGGCAACGCTTTAGAGAAGACGCTCTGCGATTGTTGCGTGCGGTGCGATTTGCAGTTGTGACCGGATTTGAAATCGAATCTCAGACTTATGAAGCGATTCGAGAGCATGCGTCTCTCTTGCAACAGATAAGTGTGGAGCGTATACGAGAAGAGTTTAACAAGATTATAAGTCATCAAAGACGCGCCCACGGCTTGGAGTTACTTGTGCAAACGGGCTTGATGCATTACATTATTCCTGAAGTGTTAGAGTTGATTGGGTGTGAGCAACCTCCCCAGTGGCATCCTGAAGGTGATGTGTATCAGCATACCAAGTTGGCGCTTTCTCTTTTGGCGGGTGAACCTGAGCTTTCATTGAGTTTGGCAGTCTTGCTCCACGATATTGGTAAACCTGCGACGTATAGTTATGATGAGGAGGCGCAACGCATCCGGTTTAACGGGCATGATCAAGTTGGAGCTGAGATGGCTACAGAGATTTTAACCCGCTTACGCTACCCAAATAGTGTGATCGACGACGTAGAGGTAATGGTGGCGCACCACATGCAAT
>CAYUKP010000005.1:2684-8049 GCA_964445335.1 uncultured Verrucomicrobiales bacterium | reverse complement strand
GTCCAAGGTGAAGCGCTTTCTCGCTCGTCCCACGATTGAGTCAGAGATGGAGCTCCACCGAGTCGATTGTGCGAGTAGTAATGGGCTGTCTGAAAATTATGATTTCCTACGCATGAAGCAACAGGAATATGCGAATGCTCCGATTATTCCAGAGCCTTTCATTACGGGGAGAGATCTGATTGATTTTGGCTTGCGACCCGGTCCGCATTTTAAGGGGATTCTTGAAGCGTTACAAACGGAGCAGCTTGAGGGTGCTATTCAAAGTAAGGAGGAGGCGATAGCGTATTTAGAGCAGATGAATGTGAAAAAAAACTAGCGACATTGGAAGATGCATAGTAATTCAAGACTATGTCTATACCCGTTGAACACGACGACCCGATTAACGCACAGATTTTATCCGTATCGGAGGATTTAGTAGAGGGTTTCCAGAGGGAACCCTTTCACATGATTGCTGATAAATCAGGAGTTCCATTAGAAACAGTTATTGAGCGTATCAAGGCGATGCTTGAGGCCAAAGTAATCCGTCGCGTGCGTCAAACATTGCTTTCTACGAAGTTGGCGCATGGAGCCTTGGTTGCGTGGCGTGTGCCGGAGGAGAAGCTAAATGACGCCTTTGACTTTATGGCGCAGAAAGACCCTTTTTCTGGGCATGTCGTGATACGTTCGACAGATACAGAAGTGTCGGGGTCGGGGTATCGGCTTTGGACGACTTTAAAGGTGCCTCAAGGAGAATCCCTAGATGAGCATGCAACTGTTCTGAAAAATATTGTGGGAGCAGAAGAGTATATCCTCATGCCTGCTAATGGAGTATTTAAGCTTGGAGTGGGTCATGTGCGTCGTAAGAACTTAGAGCCTGGAGCAAAGGTTGACGGAGTGGCTGAGATGATGACTACGGCAGTGGTGGAGTTAGATGATGAGGAGTGGAATGTACTCTTACATCTTAAAGAAGAATTGAGTTTAGACGAGGTATGCCCGACTCCATGGAAGAAGCGTGCGGAAGCTGCCGGTGTTAGTGAAGAAAGGTTTGCGGAGGTTTGTGAGGAGCTCGATCGTAAGAAAGTGATCGGTAGGTTTTCTACTTTCCTTGAGCATGTGAAGCCATCTGATACAGGCAAGAGAGTGACTCGATTCAATGGGTTGTTCCACTGGGCTGTCCCTAAGGGGATGGAAGAACAGGCGGGGGGCGAAGTTGGGCGTCACCACTGTATGACACACGCGTACTGGAGAGAAGGTGGCCCGCAGTTTGGGGATGTCAATGTGATGGGAGTCGTACATGGTACCGAAAAGGATAAAGTTTTGGCTCACAAGGCAGCTATAGATAAGCACTTGGAAGAGTCAGGCATCCCTGTGTCCTATACGAACGTCTTTTGGGGAGGTCGTAGTGAAATCGTGCCTTCTGAGATTTCGCCTTTGGTGTATAAGGAGTTTCACGAGACTTATAAAAAAGTTACGCATTAGGCGCTTTGTGTTGATCTAAAATTATGCTAACTCAAGGGGGATGTCGAATTCCTCTTCTTGTGCATATATTTTATTGGTCGAAGATGAGCCTGATATAGCGGATCTTATTGAATTTCATTTACGTAAAGCAGGCTTTGAAGTGCAAAAAGCTCATAATGGTGAGGTTGCACTAAAACTGGTATCGCAACAAAGATTCGATCTTGTGGTGTTAGATTTGATGATACCAAAGATCGACGGGCTAGAGGTGTTTAAAAGGCTACGGTCTAAACCCTCTACAGCCTCTCTACCTGTTATTATGTTAACTGCTAAGGGGCAAGCATCCGATCGTGTCGCAGGGTTAGAGGCGGGCGCTGACGACTATATGACCAAGCCATTTAGTCCCAAAGAGCTCGTCTTGCGAATTCGTAAGCAAATCGAGGTGGCGAGTCGAACGACAGTGTCATACCTTTATGAGATTGGTAATCTCAGTTTTGACAGGGTTGAATCCATATGTCGGGTGAATGGAGAGCTGGTGGATCTTACGGTTAAGGAGTTTAAGCTCTTATTACATCTGTGCGAAAACCCTAATAAGATTCAGACTCGAAATACCTTATTAGAACGCGTTTGGGGGTATGCTGAGGGGGTCAATAGTCGGACCTTGGATACCCATATGAAGCGCATACGGCTGAAGCTTGGGGATCATGTTTCTCAGATCAAAACGATTAGGGGGCAAGGCTATGTCTTTGAGGTTGATAGCCTGGACTCAATTGTGTGATGAGTATGGATGCGATATATTTTTTGGGGATTGGTTTGATTTTGGGGAGTGGCCTCACATTTATGCTTCTTTCTTTTTGGAAGAGAAGGCGGGGGCAACAAGTGGCTGATGCTCAGACGGTAGAGCGGTTGATGTTTGATAAAAAGCTCCTTATGAGGTCTCAGGATACCGTTCTGTTGGTATTAGGGGAGGATCATGTGATTCGCCTAGCTAATAAATTGGCCTCAAGCTTCTTTGGGGAGAAAGATATTGAGGGCTTATCTTATAAAGAGGTGGTGAAAATACCTGAGATTCGTCAGGTAATAGAAGAAGCGTTGTCTTCCCAAGTCGCACTGAAGAAAGAGCTACAATTGGTATTAGATAGTTCTAAATTTCAGTTGGGAGAGGAACGGAGCCTCTGGGTTAATGTAAGGTTTCTTGATGAGATCGGAGGGCGTTATGCTAGAATATATATCCAAGACAACACAGAACAATATCGTGCAGAGCAAGTGCGTAAGGACTTTATCGCCAATGCGTCTCATGAGTTGCGAACCCCTCTAGCGATTATTAATGGGTATATCGAGACGCTAAAGGATGCAGAGGTTCTCGCTGATATGAAAATGAGTCAGAATTTTTTGAGTATCATGCAGAAGCATGGAGAAAGAATCGCATGTATCATCGAGGAGATGTTGGTGATTTCTAAGTTGGAATCAGGGGTATCAAACACTCTGAATTTAGAAAAATTTTTGGTGAAGGATTGTGTAGAGGATTGTTTTTTGAGGTTAGACTCCTTAATCAAAGAGCGAGGCGCTACAACTCAGTTAGAGATTGAAGAGTCTGACTTTACCATTTGTGCAGATATTTTTTATTGGAATCAGATTTTCTTTAATTTGATAGAGAATGCGATTAAGCAAAATCCTGATAATCACTTGGATATTACGGTCGGATGCAAGCAAAGCTCTAAAACGGGGAAAGTTGTAATATGGGTGTGTGACAATGGGGTGGGGATTCCTGCTTCGGATTTACCCTTTATCTTTCGGAGGTTTTATCGCGTAGAGAAGCATCATTCTCAGCAGAAAATCAAAGGTACTGGGCTTGGCCTATCTATCGTAAAGCGTGCAGTAGAGGCTCATAATGGAAAGATAAAATGCGACTCTGTCCCCAATAAGATGACGCGCTTCACTATCGAGTTGCCTGGGGATGTTCGAGAGTAGGAGAGATAGGGTGATTGGGATAGGAGAAGTGGAAAAAAGCTTTCCTTTTATGTTTCTGCTACGTTAGGCAGACATCTGCCATGATAGAGCAGTTATTTACCACTATGTGTTTTCTAGGACAAGCTTCCCAGGAAATGGGGCCCTTAGATCGAGTGATTTATGAAGGAACTTTTTTTAATAGAGAATTAGTTCTGACGTTTTGGAAGATCATAGGCTATTTAGGTGTTGCTCTCTTTGGCTCTCGTTGGTTTGTGCAACTTTACGCGTCTCGAAAGGCTAAGCAAGTAACTATGCCTAGAGCATTCTGGATTATGTCCGTGCTCGGATCAACGTGTTTATTGAGTTACTTTACCTTAGGGAAAAATGATTCAGTCGGAATTTTATCCAACATTTTTCCTGCGTTTGTTAGCTTTTATAACCTCTTCTTAGATATTAAAAACCGGAAGGAGGTTCTGAAAAAGTCGTGAAACTGTTATTTGCGGTCAAGCTAAAACGTGGATCAAGGGGGGCGATTTTAAGGAGGTATTTGCTTAAGGTAAGTATTCTCCTACTTGTTTAACTGACATGGGGTGAGCTAGCACGAATGTAGTGTGCTTTCTCTAACGCATTCCGACAAACTGATCAAAGCTGACGTAGTCCTCTTCCTCATCTTCAACGGGGAGAGTTTTCTCGGGGAGGGGAGCCTTAAGAGTAGAGAGTGGAGGCTCTTCTATTAGAGGTGGTTGCTCTTCCTTTACTTCTGGCTCATTAAATGCGGTGATGGCATCCACATCCTTAGTGTTTTCTAGAATGTTATTCTTTTGGGCTGGTTGAGGTGGGGTGTTCTTGAGTAACCCTTTCAAGCTTTTGAGCTTATTAGGCTTCTTCTCTTTGGCTCTTAAGTCTTTTTCTTTTAGGTTATTTGGAGTAGGGAGTGCTACCTGATCAGGTGACATTTCTTCAGGAGTGCGTTTCGACTCCGGAGATACTTCAGTGTGAGGTGTTTTTTGGGACTCTTCAGTCGGAGCGCTATCTTGAGCTTGGGGCAGTTTCTCGATAGTTTCGACAATGTCTGCAACGTTTTCTGTAAGATCGGACTCCGTTTGCTCTGGGGTAGAGCGTTTCAAGAGAGGTAGAGAAGGCTTGTTTTTTGATAATAAATCGTGGAGGTGGCTTTTCGCTTGTTTTGCAGAATGTTTGAAATTGTTTGCAGGAATCTGGGATGTGTCAGGTAGTGTTTCTTCTGATGACACCTTATCATTCTCAGCAGTTGGTTCTGGTTGCGACTCATCCTGAGTCTTTGTATCAACAAGGGGAGCGAGCGAGGGTGCCACCGTTTCATTGATTGAGTCAGCAATTTCTTCGCTAACATCTTTTACTTCAGCTTCTACAGTGTTTTGAATCTCCTGAGCAGGCGTCAGAGACTCATCATCTTCTTCTGTGCTTTGAAGTGCTGCCTCGCTAGCTATGTTGATCTGTTCTTCCTGAGCCACAGGTAGTGTCTCGTGTACCTCGTCAGTTGCGGTCTCTTCTTCTGCCGTAGGGTTCTGAGGGGGCGATACAAGGTCTTGAATCTCGGCACGAACTTCTTCGTCCTCAGATACCTCCTCTAGAAGGGGCGTCGTATCGTCTTCCTGTGCTTGAGTGAGGTCTGGAGAAGCGAGCTCCTCTTGTTTCGCCTCGTGAAGGTCGGAAGCGAGGTGTGTGATACGGCTCGTCTTATCTGACGGTATTTCTACTATAGATCTCTTGGAGGTCAAAGGAGCGTGGCTGATAGAGATTTTATTGACAGGTCCTTCTGGTGTAGGCTCTTGTAGTGCCAATTCTGCAGAGATTGGGAGATCGGAGACTTCTTCTTCAATTAAAGGTTCAGCTACTTGCTGTTCTGCAACTTCTGCAACTTCGACAGGTATAAATTCTAAAGATTCCTCTACAGTATTTGGGATGAAATGTAAGACCGCTTCATCAGCTTCTTCCTGAA
>CAYUKP010000005.1:0-2584 GCA_964445335.1 uncultured Verrucomicrobiales bacterium | reverse complement strand
TCCTCTACAGTATTTGGGATGAAATGTAAGACCGCTTCATCAGCTTCTTCCTGAAGAATATTACTAATTTGAGATTTGCGAGCTGTAATGATACGAGAGTTTCCGGAATTTGTATCCATTTCTTCAAAGATCACCTCAGGAGCATCTTTGATATAGGGATTACTAGATTTTACCTTGGTTTGCTTGAAATTACATTTCGGGCATCGGTCATCGTTAGCATGGAGCTCTGACACATTACATACCGAAAAGCATTTTTCGCATAGGTGAATCATCTCGTTCATATTTTTTGACTATACCTTAGCAGGAATCTTTAAGCTATATAAAGTTTTAAATTATATTATCTTATTTAGGCGTTCTGAGACGGGATTCGAGAAAGGTTGCCCAGTGGTGGCAAGTTTTTTCTTTTTAGAGCGCTGCATTAGGACTATTAAGCCAAGTATGCTGAAGCAAAAAATAAGAGTGGTTAATTCACTCACGGTAAAAGACTTTTTTGAAAAACACAAAGATGCGTTGCATCTGACTGTTGTAGGTGAGGAGGTAGGGTTTGATCGCCAATTCAGTGAGCCTGCACCAAACCGACCAGGCTTGGCTTTGTCTGGTTTTCTGACGTACTTTGCTCCCAAGCGTATTCAGGTGATTGGGAATTCCGAAGTGTCGTACCTGATTCAAATGGAGCCTGAGGTGAGAAGGCAACGCATGCACGAATTATGTGACCAAAACTTTCCCGCCTTGGTTATTGCTAGAAATCGTCGCGTTCCTGCCGACGTTCTTGAGGTGCTGGCAGAACGTAAAGTTCCCGTATTTAAGACGCCGTTACTCACCATGAAGTGCTTAAATATGATGACCTACAACTTGCAGAAGGATTTTGCGTCAGGGACTTCACTGCACGGGTGTATGCTTGATTACCGTGGAATAGGGGTTCTGATTGTAGGTAAGAGTGGAGTAGGAAAGAGTGAAACCGCGCTCGGCCTATTAGAGCGTGGCGCGGCCTTGGTTGCGGACGACCTTGTGAGAGTGAAGCAACTAGGTAAGGAGTTGATTACCGAATGCACGGAGCTATCGAAAGGGTTTATCGAGATGCGAGGAATTGGGATCATTAATGTTTCCAATCTCTATGGACTAGGAGCTATACGTCCGCGCAAGCGATTAGACCTTGTGGTAGAGCTTAAGCCCGCGAGTGACCTTAATAATGTCGATAGATTGGGGATGAACCGTAAAACAGTGCAAATTATCGAGCGAGAGGTGCCTCTTATTGAGATTCCCGTAGCTCCTGGTAGAGATACCGCACGCCTTGTCGCTGTGGCATGTTTAGATATGCAATTGAGGAATTTAGGCTATGATATGGCAGATGAGTTTAACAAGCGCTTGCTGACGCAGATGGAGGCTCAGTCATCGCAACCACCTGTGAGATTCTAGGAGAGAAAGTGTAAAATATTATAGAAAAGCAAAATACATAGAAACTCTTATTGTTTATTATGTGATATTAGGGTTATTATTTTCTAAGGATTTGTGACATTACGTAACTATGAATTTGAAAGATATAATACTCGTTGATACAGGAGCTGGATTTATCAGGTGTTGTTATGCAGAGTTAGCAGACTTAAGGAGTGTATACCCTTGGGTGTCTAACCAATTGAAATGCACTAATTTAGCGACTAAGGAAACGTTCGAGTATGAGGTGCCTACTACATTAAAAGTACCTCTCACAAATTCGAAAGCCATTGAGAAACAACCTGCTGTAGCTCAATCCGTAGCGCCTCAAATAGAGGTTTCAAAGTCGCCCGCACCTCAACCTTCAGAGCCGTCTCCACAAGTCCCCTCACAGGACGAACAAAATGTGATCGCAAATAAAGTATCTCTTCTCGAACACAAGTTAGATACAATGGCTACTAGTGTTTCCGCTTTAGCTAACGAAGGGCGTAAGCAAAAGGTGGTCGAGGTCTCAGCAGACGAAGTTGTAATTGAGGAGAAAGTTTCAGGTCCTGCACTTCAAAATCTAAAGGAGGAATTAGGAGTAAAAGACGCCACAGATGAAGAATTCTTAGAACTCGTTAAGGAGAGAGATCAACTTAGTGAACAGTTTATCGAAGTCTCTAAGGAGAAGGACAAGCTCTATGTAGAAAATTACAAGCTAGAGAATCAGAATCTAGAGCTACGAAACCAAGTGAAAAAGCTTGGAGGGAGAAGCACTCTTAGTGTGATGGATGATGAGGAAGAAGACGACAGCTTTGTTATTGACGGGAGAATGGTCGAAAACCTCGTTCTTGTGACCGTTGGTCTTACTATTCTTGGTGGTGCAATTTTGTGCATTCGTAAGGTTTTCAAACGATCATAGAAAGGCTAGATAAAGCCTCAATCAGAGCTTGCGGAAGGAACGTAAGAAGCTCTGGGACTGTCACCCTCTTCTGTTTAGCGGAGGGTTTGGAGACAATTGTTTAAATGCTCTTTCGCATTCTTAATCCCATAGGCTCGATAAAGTCGATCTGCACGGGTCTATTCTGAGTGGTAGCGAGCGGGCAATATGAGGTCCTCTCGATCTAATTTCTAGACGGCCTCATATACAATTCATCTAGTTCTCTAAATG